>NZ_RBLT01000010.1:0-144883 GCF_003989315.1 Microbacterium sp. HSID17254 | reverse complement strand
CCGCGCGAGGCGCGTCGATGCCCGCGGGGTGCAGCCAGGCGAGGATCGGCACGCGCAGTCCGGCCTCGCGCAGCGCGACCCCCTCGGCGACGTCGGTGACCCCGAGCCACTCGGCCCCCGCGGCCACGGCGGCGGTCGCCACGGCCACCATGCCATGACCGTACGCGTCGGCCTTGACCACGGCCATGACGGGTACCGCGGCGGCCTCCCGCACGCGGCGGAGGTTCTCGGTCACGGCGGCCGGAAGGGTGGATAGTGTCGGTGCGTCGAGGCGGGACAGGGTCATCCCCTCCGCGAGCACGGCCGTCATCGCTGCATCCTCGGATCTTCGGTGGGGTCGGCGTACGGTGCGGGGCAGCCGTCCTCGACGGCCTCCGGTCGCAGCTCGTAGTGCCAGGACTCGTTGCCGTAGGTCTGGCAGAGGCCGTACCGCCATCCGCGCTGCGTGAGCCAGTCGAGAGTGGGCAGGGGACCGAGGTCGACCGCGTCGCCGGAGACGTGCGCCGAGGTCTCCGCGGTCGCCACCCAGCGGCGCGCCTCCTCCTCCGAGCCGTAGTCGTCGATGGCGTCGCGGAGCAGCTGCTCCTGCAGGGCCGCCGAACGCCATCCGCTGTTCACGAGGAACGTCACCCCGTCGGCCTCCGCATCGGAGGCGGCGCGCTGGAGGGCGTCGAGCAGCGCGGGGTCGAGGTTGCCGACGGCGACCCTGTCGACATCGAACACCGTGGGCTGGTCGCCGTCGCGGATCACGCCGTCGGCCTCGCTCGGGGCGAGCACCGATCCGGTCGGCGTGTGCGGCTCGGAATCGGAACCGGTGGTGGCGGGTGTGACGATCGGGGCGGTCTCGGCGAACGCGGCCGACAGCGACTGCTGCACGGCGACGGCGGCGACCACGGCGAGCGCCAGCACGGAGGCCGTGGTGGCGATCCGCCGACAGCGCCGGGCACGGACGGCTCGGGGGGTGCGGAGGTCGTTCATGATTCCAGTGAAGAGAGCCCTCGGTTGCCACGGCGTATGGCCTTTTCCATACACCGGCGATATGCCGCACTGCGTAGGATCGCTGCCATGCGTGTGCTGATCGTCGAGGACGAGCCCTACCTCGCCGAGGCGGTCCGCGACGGGCTGCGACTGGAGGCGATCGCGGCCGACATCGCCGGCGACGGCGACACCGCGCTCGAGCTCCTGAGCATCAACGCGTACGACATCGCGATCCTCGACCGCGACGTGCCGGGCCCGTCCGGAGACGACATCGCGCGGTGGATCGTCGCCTCGGGCAGCGGCATCCCCATCCTCATGCTCACGGCCGCCGACCGCCTCGACGACAAGGCCTCCGGGTTCGAGCTCGGCGCCGACGACTACCTCACCAAGCCGTTCGAGCTGCGGGAGCTGGTGCTGCGGCTGCGTGCCCTCGACCGCCGCCGACAGCGCGCGCGGCCACCGGTGCTGGAACTCGCCGGGCTGCGCCTGGACCCCTTCCGCCGCGAGGTCTACCGCGACGGCCGGTACGTCGCCCTCACCCGGAAGCAGTTCGCCGTACTGGAGGTGCTCGTCGATGCCGAGGGCGGGGTGGTCAGCGCCGAGGAGCTGCTGGAGCGGGCGTGGGACGAGAACGCCGACCCGTTCACGAACGCCGTCCGCATCACCGTGTCCTCGCTGCGCAAGCGCCTCGGCGAGCCGTGGCTGATCCTCACGGTGCCCGGCGTCGGCTACCGCATCGGGGCCGACGCGGATGCCTAGGCGGCGCGGCCTCAGCGTCCGCCTCAAGCTGACCCTGAGCTACGCGGGCATCGTCGTCGTCTCCGGGCTCCTGCTGCTCGGCGCCGTGGCGCTCTATCTCCTGCGCTACGTGCCGGATGTGCAGATCCCCGTCGTCGAGTTCTTCGTCCCCAACCGCTCGGATCTGATCCGGGCGTTCGTACCCGTCGCCGCGATGGTGATGGTCGCCCTGCTCGCGATCGGTCTCGGCGGCGGCTGGCTGCTCGCCGGACGGATGCTGGCGCCTCTCGACCGCATCGGCGACGCCGCACGGCTCGCGGCGCAGGGCTCCCTGTCGCACCGGATCCGCATGGAGGGCCCGAGCGACGAGTTCCGCGACCTCGCCGACGTCTTCGACACGATGCTCGAGCAGCTGGAGGCGCACGTCGCCGAGCAGCAGCGCTTTGCCGCGAACGCCTCGCACGAGCTGCGGACCCCCTTGGCCATCTCGCAGACCCTCCTCGACGTGGCCCGCACCGATCCCGACCGCGACGTCGACGCCCTGATCGACCGGCTCCACGAGGTCAACACGCGCGCGATCGACCTCACCGAGGCGCTGCTGCTGCTGAGCAGGGCGGATCAGCGCACGTTCCCGCGGACGCTCGTCGACCTGTCGCTCCTGGCAGAGGAATCCGTCGAGGCCCTCCTGCCGCTCGCCGACCGCCGCGGGGTCGAGGTGGAGGTGTCCGGCGTGCCGGCGACCGTGCTCGGCTCCTCCGCCCTGCTGCCGCAGCTCGTCATGAACCTCGTCGCCAACGCGATCGTCCACAACCGCAGCGACGGCGGGGGTTCCGTCGCGGTGCGCACGCATTCCCTGCCGCATGCGGTGGCCCTCGTCGTGGAGAACACCGGTGCGGAGCTGCACGCCTCCCAGGTCGCGACGCTCGTCGAGCCCTTCCAGCGCGGCACCGAGCGCACGCGCGGGCCGGAGCACGCCGGGGTGGGCCTCGGTCTCGCGATCGTGCAGCGCATCACGCAGACCCACGGCGGCACCCTCGTGCTGACACCCCGCACCGGCGGAGGCCTCATCGTGACGGTCTGGTTCCCCCACCCCTACCCCGGCTGACGGTTTTCGAATCGCCCGTTTGGCCCCTTTTCGGCTCCGGATGGAACCATTCAGGCGATTCGAACGGCCGTCACCAGGGGCTGGGCTCGTAGTCCTTGAGGAAGACGCCGTGGATGTCCTCGCCGGCCTCCCCGCGCACGATGGGGTCGTACACCCGGGCGGCGCCGTCGACCAGGTCGAGCGGGGCGTGGAAGCCCTCCTCCGCGAGGCGCACCTTCGTGTAGTGCGGGCGCTCGTCGGTGATCCAGCCGGTGTCGACGGCGGTCATGAGGATGCCGTCCTTCTCCAACATCTCCCCCGCGCTCGTGCGGGTCAGCATGTTCAGCGCGGCCTTCGCCATGTTGGTGTGCGGGTGGCCCGGGCCCTTGTAACGGCGAGAGAACTGTCCCTCCATGGCGGAGACGTTCACGACGTACTTCCGGCGCGACGATGACGCGGCCATCGACGCCCGCAGCCGGCTGATGAGCAGGAACGGAGCGGTCGTGTTGGCGAGCTGCACCTCGAGCATCTCCAGCGGATCGACCTGATCCACCGACTGCACCCAGCTGTTGACGCGGTTCACGTCCGGCACGAGACCGCCCGCATCGATCGCCGTGCCGTCCGCGTGCTTCTCGAGCGAGGAGGAGCCGGGGGCCATCGCGAGCCGCGCGAGGTCTTCGGCCGTGAGCGCCTGTCCCCCCTGCTCCGCGACCGTGCCGCCGAGCGCCGCGACCGACAGCAGCGGATGCGCGTCGACCGAGGCCTGCAGCGCCTGCGGGTGCGGGTCGACGGTGTGCCCGAAGGTCTCCATCTCCGGCAGCGGACCGTCCGGCAGCGGCTGGAGCTCCGCGTCGGCGAGCAGCGAGTACGCCCCCGGCGAGCGGCGGACCGTCTGCGCGGCGTTGTTGATGAGGATGTCGAGCGGGCCCTGCGCGGCGACCGAGTCGGCGAGCCCGATCACCTGAGCGGGGTCGCGGAGGTCGATGCCGACCACGCGCAGCCGGTGCAGCCAGTCGCCCGCGTCCGGGAGGGCCGAGAACCGGCGCACGGCGTCACGCGGGAACCGGGTGGTGATCGTGGTGTGCGCGCCGTCGCGGAGGAGGCGCAGCGCGATGTGCATGCCGATCTTCGCGCGGCCGCCGGTGAGCAGCGCGCGCTTTCCGGTGAGGTCGGTGCGGGCGGTGCGCTTGCCGTGGCTGAAGCGGGCGCAGTCCGGGCAGAGCTGGTGGTAGAACGCGTCGACGAGCGTGTACGGCTGCTTGCAGATGTAGCAGTTGCGCGGCTTGAGGAGCTCGCCGGCGATGGGGGCGTCGATCACACGGGACGCGAGGTCGTGCCCGCGGGTCTCGTCGTCGATGCGGTCGGGGGCGCCGGTGGCGGTGCGGGCGACGACGGCCTTGTCCGCCTCGGCGATCGCATCCCGGATCTCCTTGCGCCGCACGCGCTTGACCGCCTTGAACATGGCCGCGGTCGCGTGGCGCACGGCCACGAAGTCGGGGTGCTCGTTGTCGATGGTGTGCAGCTCGGCGAGGACGCGCAGCGTCGTGGCGAGGTCGTCGGGGTCGATGCCGGGGCCCAGGTCGGGGGTGGCGTCGGGCGCGTCGGTCATTAGGCCGATTTTACGCGACCGTCCTGGGGGTCTCCTGCTGTGTCCGCGCCCCGGCGTAGGGTCGACGCATGAGCAGCGCAGAATCCTCCCCGCATCCCGGCGTCATCCCCTCCTACCTGCTCGCCCGTCTGGCGGAGTCGGGTCGGTTCCCGAAGGCCGCCGCCGCCGCCCGACAGACGCTCACCGCGGGGCGCCCGCCGTTCCGCGCCCGCATCGACCTCTCGATCGACGAGAACGGCGACCTCGTCGCGCAGCTCTCCGATGCGCCGAACCGCACGATCAGCGACGCCGGCAACACCCAGCAGCTCCCGGGGGCCGTGGTCCGCACGGAAGACGATGAGCCCGTCGCCGACACCGCCGTCAACGAGGCGTTCGACAGCCTGGGCGCGACGTTCGAGATGCTGCTCTCCGCGTTCGGCCGCAACTCGCTCGACGACGCCGGCGCTCCTCTCGACGCGACCGTCCACTACGGCGTCGACTACGACAACGCGTTCTGGGACGGCGAGCGCATGGTGTTCGGCGACGGCGACGGCGAGGTGTTCCAGCACTTCACGGGCTCGCTCACCGTGATCGGACATGAGCTCGCCCACGGTGTCGTGCAGCACACGGCGAACCTGGAGTATCAGGGCCAGCCGGGCGCACTGAACGAGTCCGTGGCCGACGTGTTCGGCGCGCTCACCGAGCAGTACGCCCTGGGTCAGTCCGCCGACCAGGCGAGCTGGCTCATCGGGGCGGAGATCTTCACGGATGCGGTGGAGGGCTCAGCTCTCCGCTCCATGATCGCGCCGGGCACGGCCTACGACGACGATGAACTCGGGAAAGACCCGCAGCCCGACCACATGAGCGGATTCGTGCGCACCACCGAGGACAACGGCGGCGTGCACATCAACTCCGGCATCCCGAACCGCGCCTTCGCCCTCTTCGCCCTCGACCTCGGGGGCAACGCCTGGGAGCGCGCCGGCACGGTCTGGTACCGGGCACTCACCGGCGGACTGTCGAGCACCGCGACCTTCACCGAGTTCGCCGACGCCACAGTCGCCGCGGCAGCCACGGTCGATCAGGAGACGGTCGCCGCCGCTCGACGCGCGTGGACGACCGTGGGAGTCTATGAGGGTGACCGAGGACCCGACGCCGCCTGACGCCCCCGTCGTCATCGCCGTCGTGCGCTCGGGAGGTCTCGCCGGCATCCGTCGCCAGTGGCGTGTGGAGGCCGAGCCGCCGGACGCCGAGGAATGGATCGGCCTCATCGACAGCTGCCCCTGGGACGACGACGTCGACACGGAGTCCGGGGCCGACCGGTTCGTCTGGAGCATCCGCGCCCGCACCCCGTCCGAGCGCCGGGAGCGGGAGCTGCCCGACTCCGCCGTGGACGGCCCGTGGCGCACCCTCGTCGACGCGGTGCGCGAGGCGGCGCGCGCGGAGTGAGCCGCGGTCGGAGATTCGCGCTCCCGTCGCAGGATGCCGCCGGATCCCTGCGACCTCGGTGCGAAACTGCGACCCCACGCCGCCCGGGGGTGACAATGGAGGCATGGGACACTTCCAGCAGCGACCGGAGGAAGAAGAGAAGCAGTGGGGACTCCCCTCTGAACCACTCGAGACCTCGGCCGCAGACACGCTCGACGCCGCGCCGGCGCTCGACCCGCTGACCCTCGGCCTCGACACCCCGTCCTCGGTGAGCTCCATCGTGTTCCCCGTCGCCCCGCCCGCCCCCGAGGCCGCGAGCACCGAGAACGCCGACCCCGAGGACTGACACCGCGCGTCGCTGTTTCGCACCCCCGTCGCAGCTTCCGGACCACTCCGTGCGACCGCGGCGCGAAAGGGCGTCCGCGGCCAGCGATACGGTGGACGGATGACCATCACCGCCGCCGCAGACGGCTCCGCCCTGGGCAACCCCGGCCCGAACGGCTGGGCCTGGTACATCGACGACGCGAACTGGGCGGCCGGCGGCTCCCCGCACGGCACGAACAACCAGGGCGAGCTCCGCGCCGTCCTCGAACTGCTCCGGGCGACGGCCGGCACCGACGAGAAGCTCCTGATCGAGTGCGACAGCCGCTACGTGATCGACTCCGTGACGAAGTGGATGCCCGGCTGGAAGCGCCGCGGGTGGCGGAAGTCCGACGGCGGGCCCGTGCTGAACCGCGACCTCCTCGAGGGGATCGACGAGGCCCTGCGCGGTCGGAACGTCGAGTTCTCCTGGGTCAAGGGCCACGCCGGGCACCCGCTGAACGAAGCCGCCGACGAGCGCGCGAACGCAGCCGCCAAGGCCTATCAGCAGAAGCAGGAGCCGCGTCGAGGCCCCGGATTCACCCGCGCGACCGATGCCGGAGCCGCCGTCGCCGCCTCCGCCCCGGTCGCCGCCGCCGCTGCCGAAGCCCCGGCATCCGCCTCGACGACAGCCTCGTCCCGCACCTCGACCCCCGTCGCCGAGGCGGAGTTCGCCGCGCCGCTGTGGGCCGAGGCCTCCGACCTGCTCGACGGACTCGACCTCGCGCAGGACGACCCCATCGTGCTCCAGCTGCCGCTGTCGCCCGACGAGCACGCGCGTCTCCGGGACCGCGCCGAAGCGCAGGGCATCACCCTCGAAGAAGCGCTCCGCCGCCTGATCTGACGGCAACGGCGAGGCGTACACTCGCACCATGTCGACTCCCCGCACCATCGGCCGGATCTTCCTCGGCGCCTCGCTCGTGTTCGCCGGCGTCTCCCACCTCACGTTCGCCCGCGAGGAATTCCAGGCGCAGGTGCCGGAATCGCTGCCGCTCGATCCCGACGCCACGGTGCTCGCGTCCGGCGTCGCGGAGGTCGCGCTCGGCTCCGCTTTGCTGTTCGCCCGTCGCCGCCGTCGCACGGTCGGCACCGTCGCCGCGCTCTTCTTCGCCGCGGTTTTCCCGGGCAATGTGGCGCAGTGGATGCATCATCGCGACGGCTTCGGCCTCGACACCGACATGAAGCGCTTCGTGCGTCTGTTCTTCCAGCCGGTGCTCATCGCGCTGGCCCTGTGGTCGACCCGCGCCCCGCGCCGCTGACCCACCCCGCGAGAGCAGGCCTTCGCGCGAGAACAGGCCCCCACCCCCAGCCACGCCTGAACCCGTGCGGCGGCCTGATGCGGCGTCACCCCGGGTCGGCTCCGTAGACTCGGCGGATGGCGGAAAGGACGAGGCGACGGTGAGCAGGCGCACCGTCTTCGGCCTGCTCCGGCTCACCGCCGCCGCCGTCTGCCTCGTCGCGCTGATCCACCGCCTCGCGTGGGGACTCGCGTCGAACACCATCGCGAGCCAGAACTTCTTCGCGTACCTGACGAACCAGTCGAACATCGCCTTCGTCGTCCTCCTCACCGTCGCCGGAGTCCTCGCGCTGCGGAGAGCCCGCGACCCGCGGTGGCTCACGGTGGCCCTCGCCCTCGTGCTCACCTGGACGATCACGGCGGGACTCGTGTTCGCGATCCTCGTCTGGCAGGCCGGAGTCCGGGGCATCCGCATCGACGTGCCGTGGTCGGATCAGGTGCTGCACTTCTGGCTGCCCGCGGTGACCGTCGCGGCCTGGGCCCTGGCCCCGGGGCATCGGGCGGTGCCGTGGCGCGTGATCCCGGTGACCCTCGCCTACCCGGTGCTGTGGGGCGTCGCGACGCTCATCCGCGGACCGTTGATCGGCTGGTACCCGTACTACTTCCTCGACCCGCGGCAGGTGAGCGGTCCCGTCGAGTTCACCGTCTCCTGCGCGATCGCGCTGGCCGTGTTCGCCGCCGTGGCGACCGCGCTCGTGCTCATCAGCCGCCTGCCGGACCCGTGGGACCGCACTCCTGCCGAGCCTCCTCCCGAGGACCGCGCCCCGGCCGAGGCCGCGCGCGAGCCGGTTCAGGCGTAGAGCGCCAGCGAAGCGAGTGCCGCCTCGACGGCCTCCGCGTCCCCGAGCTCCGCGAAGTCCCGGGCCGCCGCACCGCCCACGATCCCGACGAGCACGTTCTCGCCGGTCGAGGGGCGGAGGTTGATCCACGTAGGGATCGCGATGTCGTCGCCGACCGCGTGCCAGATCGCCTCGTCACCGTCCCAGAACGGCTCGTCCCATCGCAGCCACACCGTCTCGATGGCGCCCATCCCGAGCGCGGAGACGGCGCCGCGGTTGTCGAACGGCAGCGGCGGATCGAACTCGATGCCCTGCTCCTGCAGCACCCCGAGCGGCACCGTCAGCAGCACCCGGTCGAAGGAGAGGGCCTCCCCGGTGCCGAGGCGCACGCTCACTCCGGTGTCGTCCCACGCGAGACGCGTGACCGGCGAGCTCAGCCCCACCTTCACCCCGTCCAGGGCACTCTCGATGAACGGGGTCAGATCGTCGCCGACTCCCTGCAGCGCTGCATCGGGCAGCGGCGGGGCGAACCAGCTCGACAGGTCGGCGGCGTCCGCGCCCGTCCGTGCCGCGAGGAGCGCGAGGAGCGCGGCGGTCGCGGGATCCTCCGGGTCGATGCCGGCCGCCACCAGGGCGTCCGCCACGGAGGAGTCCTGCGGGGCGGACTGCGCCGTGGTCACCGCGGCCTCCACCGGCTGCGGATCCACGGGGTCGACATCACCCTCGGCCGAGCGCCACCGCGCCCCGTCGAGGTCGACGAGGTCCATGTCCCCCTCGTCGATCGTCTCGAGCAGCTCCGCGTCGGCCTCGCCGAACAGCCACGCGCCGAGCTGCACCGGAACCGGCCAGTCGTCCTCCGCGCGGGAGAGGATCCGGCCGCCGACGCGGTCGCGCGCTTCGAACACCGTCACCTGCAGGCCGTCCTCCGCGAGTTGCGCGGCGGCGGTCGCTCCGGCGATCCCGGCGCCGATCACGGCCACCCGCTCGCCGTCCTCGGCGGCGACGGTGAGCTCCCGCGCGGCACGGCGGCCCGAGCGCAGGGCTCCCCGGACGGTACCCGGCGCCTCGTCGTCGGTCGCCTCGCCGGCGAAGAAGAGCCGGTCGTCGACGGGCTGCGCGAGTGCCGCACGGGTCGCGGCGAGCACCCCCACGGGAGTGAAGCTCGCGGCACCCCGGGCGAAGGGGTCGGTGGTCCAGGTGCTGCGGACGCTCCCGCTCGGGGCAGGGACACCGGGCGGCGGCTCCGGTTCGCGCGTGCGGGTGGGGGTCGGCGTCGGTTCCGGCTCCGGGGTGCAGGAGGCGAGAAGCACCGAGACGGCACCGGCTCCGGCGCCGAGGAGCAGGGTACGGCGCGTGATCCTCATCGTGCCGCCACTTTATCCCGCTTTCGCGCAGGCAGAAGCGCCGGAACAGGCGGCTCTCCACGAGAACCGCCTGTTTCGGCGCGAGTGCCTGGGTGTCAGACGGACAGCAGTTCCCGCTCCAGTCGCGCGAACGAGGCCTCCATGCCGTCGGCCATGCCGGTGGCGAGGATCATGTCCCGCGTCTCCTTGTCCGGGTACTCGATGAGCACCGTGACGAGGGTCGCGCCGTCCTCCTCGTAGAGGTTGAGGTCGTTGAGCGTCTCGGTCGGCATGCCCTGCATCCGCTCAGTGGTGACGGCGCGCTTCGGGGCGTCGATCAGCAGCGCCTCCCCCTCGAATCCGAACGGCTCACCCTCCGTGTCGCCCACTGGTGCCCAGGAGTTCCGGTACGACTGGCCGACCTCGGTCGCCGACACGCACTCGGTCATCTCCCACCCGTCCGGGCCGAGCATCCACTGCCGGATGAGGTCGGGCTCGAAGTGGGCACGCCACACCAGCTCGCGCGGACCCTCGACGAGGCGGGTGATACGCACGTGCGTGTCGTCCAGCAGCTCCACCCGGGTGCCCTTGCCCTGTGCGTAGTCGCGGAGGTCCTGCAGCACGGCGTCGAGCTGGGCCATGGCCATCCGGGTGCCCTCCACGGCGCCCATCGCGACGACCTGCTCGAGCGCTTCGGCAGACGTGAAGTGGCTCGTGTTGACCATGCGCGTGCCCTCGGCCGTCGGCTCGAACGTGAAGGTCATGCGCATGGAGGGGAGGTTGGCGTCCGGCGTGCCCTCCTCATCGGCGAACGAGTCGAGCACCGTGAAGCTGCGCGGCGCGTCGATCTCCAGGAACTCCCAGGTGCCGGAGGCCTTCTCCCCGCGGGGACCGTTCATCGTGTAGACGGCTCGCCCGCCGACGGTGTGGTCCCACCGGGTGAAGGTGGCCGGCCACCCGGGAGGACCCCAGAACCGCTCGAGCTGCTGCGGGTCGGTGTAGGCGGCCCAGACGCGCTCGACGGGCGCGGCGAGGTCGGCGACGACGGTCATGGTGAGGTTCTCGGCATCCGTGATGATGTCCGTGACAGGCATGTCAGTCTCCTTGCGATTCGTTGCGTTGACTGCTGGTGGGGTCGGTGGAGGCCGGTCGCTCCCCCGCGGGCGGGGAGGGCTCGGCCAGGAGATCGTCGAGCCGGGCGATGCGCGACCGCCACAGCTCTTCGTATCGGGCGAGGAGCGCCCTGGCGCGGGCGATCATCTCGGGGTTCGCGCGGACGAGCCGCTCGCGTCCCTCGGCGCGCTTGACGATGAGGTTCGCCGCCTCGAGCACGGCCACGTGCTTCTGGACCGCGGCGAACGACATCTCGTACTCGGAGGCGAGGGTCGAGACGGACTGCTCCCGCTCGATCGTCCGGCGCAGGATGTCCCGCCGGGTCGACGTCGCCAGTGCGTGGAACACACGGTCGACCTCCGCTTCGCTCAACTCCATTTGTGCAACCATTTGGTTGTACGTTAGACCCGCGTCGCGAGCGTGTCAAGAGTTTTTCTGTCGGGAACGCGTTCCGGTGACACAACCGGCCTTTAGATGACACACGGCCTTGCTGTCGTGACACCGTGTGTCAGGAAACGCCGATGCCTACCGACGTGACCGGCTCTCTCGGGAGGAACATCAGCACCAGATACAGGAGCGACGGGGCTCCGGTAGCCCCTTCGTCTTCGCATCATCCGAACGCGGATCACGTGCGAGAGGGGCTGCGATGCGGCCAGTCGATGAGGCAAAGCCGATCACCCCCCGACGGCGCACGTCGTCTACCGAGCTGCATTGGATCCCTCGCACAGACAATGGCCGGACGACGGCCGGGCTCCAGGAGTGGGCAGTCGTCGATCGAGAGCTCGGCCACAGGGACTGGGCAGGGATCGACCCAATGAGGGTTCGCAAGTCGAAGGGCGTCCGCCATCGATTCACCCCGGCCATGTATTACTGGCAGCGCACTGGATCGCATGTGTGGTGCGAGTCTCAGTTGGAGCGCTGGGAAGTCCTCTGGCTGGACTACAGCGGGCAAGTGGAGCGGCTGTGGTCGCAGCCACTTGCCGTCGCCTTCGGGCATGGCACGAGACTTTCCGGGGACTCGCACATCCCTGACCTCCTGGCCCTATTCACTGACGGAAGCTTCGGGCTTTTCGATGTGCGTCCCGCAGCGCGCATTGATGAACATGCACGAGTCCAGTTCGATGAAACAGCGACGATCTGCGGCGCACTCGGCTGGCGCTACAAGGTGCTCACGGGCCACGACAACCGCGCGACAGCCAACCTCGACTGTCTGTCGGCGTCGCGCCATGATCGGTGCCGACCCGCACCCGCGACAGAGTCCCGGATCCTCGAACTCGCCGCCGGCGGCCGTCCCCGCGGCGAGCTATGCCGAATCATCGCGCCAGACTGCCCACCTCTCGCGTGCGCATGGGTCGACAACATGGCGTGGCGACGCTTGCTCAATCTGGACCTGGCTGCGGTCTTCAGCAGCGAAACCGTCTACACCACTGCAGATTCACTACCTGGACGAAAGGCAGCGTGATGTCTGAGGAGTACAAGCTTCGCCTCGGCGACACCGTCGAGATCGACGGTGAGGTCTGGGTCTGGGAAAGCGTCCGCCGCGGGATCGAGGCTAGGCTCCGTCGCGACGGGACCGCCGACGATTGGCTTAGTCTGTCGATGCCAGAGCTGCTCTCGCACGCCGGCACAGCCCGGCGCGACTCAAACACTCCTCTTCGAAGGATCTCAGGCGACTGGCCGGCCGATGTGCTCGACATGGAGAAGCACCTGCTGGAGGTGTTTCGTGGCGTTCCCATGGATCCGACCGCGACAGCCCCACGTCCGCAGTACGACCTTTCCACGACGACGCAGGAGCAGCGGATCGCATCGAAAATTGAAGAGCTGGCCGGGACAACGCTGGGGAGGTCACGAAAGGGATGGTTCAACTTCTGGAACGACTACCGGTCGGAGGGCGTCGCTGGCGTGGATGCGCGTCTGCATCCGAAAAGCAGGAAGCGGTTGATGATCGCGAAGGCCGATCCGCGCCTGGTGGCCATCATCGACCGCGAACTCGACAGCCGAGTCAACATGTCGACGAGCAGCCGGCGCCATTGCGCCGAGCTCGTTCGGCGGGCCTTGCAGGCCATGTACCCGGGCGACCCGATCTGCGAGATCAAGGGCACGACGCTCCAGGGATACATCAATGAGCGCGACGCCGGCCGATACACCTTCGGAAAGGCAACGAGCCGGCGGACTGCCTCCAATAGCCCCGATCGCGAATACTTTTCGGGCAGCGCGCACAGGCTCGGCCAAGTCTGCGAGATCGACTCGACGAAGCTGGACGTGCAGGTGTGGGATGAGAAAGGCAACATCTTCCGCCCTACGGCGACGGCGCTCTTCTGCGTGGGTAGCAGGGTTCCGCTGGCCTGGGCGATCCACGCTGATTCACCTAACGGCCACGACCACGCACTGCTGCTGGCGCGGGCGATCGTCGGGCGAAGGGCCGTTCCAGGCTCAGCTGCTGCGGCTCTCGCCGGCTCAGCGACGCTGCCCGTCGAGCTAATGAAGAAGATCAACCCCTACCTCGATGATGACTCGCTCGCCGTGCCCTGGATCTTCCCGCACTCGATCACCATCGATGGCGGGGCCGATTTCCGTTCGGCCACGTTTGAGGCAGCGTGCCGTGCGTTCGGGATCAATCTCGTTCTCGCGCCGCCCAACGCTCCGACGGTCAAACCGCACGTGGAGCGCAATTTCGGGACGACCTCTTCGGACTTCGCTACGTGGCTGGCCGGCTCAACCGGCAACGCCGTGCACAACCGAGGAAAGCACGACGCTCCAATCCTCACCCTTGATTCCGTACGACTCGCCTTCGACGTTTGGATCACGACGGTGTTCCTGAACAAGCAGCACGGTGGGCTGAGATCGCCCCTGTTCCCCGGCCGGAAGTGGACGCCAAACCAGATGTACGCGGCGCTTTTCGAAGTCGGCCCGGGCGTTCAGTTGCCCTTCCGCGCAGAGGACTTCTTCGCGCTGCTCCCCAGCGAGCCCCGTGTGATCAGCAAGGAAGGGATCGCATTTAGGAACCGCCTGTACGACTCTCCGCTACTGGCTGATCTGCGCAATCGATCGCTAACGGGCGCTGCGGCCGGTTCACGACAGGCCCGACAGTTCGACATCCGCTACGACCCGCACAACTCGAACGCAGTGTGGGTCGAGCATCCCGAGACGGGGGAATGGATCGAGTGCTGGGACAAACTGATCGACGACCGGGGCGCATGGATGGTTGCCGAAGCCCAGGTGAAGCTGGTCGATCGCTTCGGCACAGGTGAGCCGGGAGAGATCCCGAAGACAGCAGAGTTTCTCGATGAGATCGAGCGGCGCGCGCGGAGTGACAAACGGGCCCGTCAACGGCAGATGCGTGAAGCTGCCGCGAGATCCGCGGGCGACGAAGAGCTGGATGTTCCGCTCGCCGAGCCTGTCCCCATCGAGCTTCGCGATTGGAGCAATCCAATCGACGTCGCCGACATCGACTGGAGTTCGTCAGCGTACGACATCGTCACGGTGAAAGAGATCCGACCATGATCGTCGAACCGCTCGTCCTCCATCACGACACGAAGACAACTCTCCTTGGACTGCGCGAGGCCCTGACAGCCCTTCCTGCTGCTCCGGCCGCCATAACGTTCGCGGAGTACACCGCGCTGACGGCATCCGAACGCAGCCTCTACGACGAGGCGCGCGATGACTACCTGCGGCTGACACTTCGGGTACCGACGCCCGAGCAAGATCTCAGCACCCGGATCCTCGCCAAGCACATCATCTCGAACCCGCGCCGCAAGAACTCCCGCCGAGGCCTCATGGTCTCGGCTCCGATGTTTTACGGCAAGACTGAGCTCGCGCTACTCCTCGCGCGTTCGGTGGAACAGGATCATGCCAAGAAGTTTCCCGACTACGCCGACAACGGCGAGGTGCCCGTCGTGTGGGTAGAAGTGACCGACCACGCGACAGGCAAGGCGCTGCTCAGTCAAATCATCCGGTTCCTCGCTCCGACCATCACTTTGCCGACGCAGATTACGACAGACAACCTCCGGCGACGAGCAGTCGAGTTGCTGCACGTCCATCACACGAAGCTGCTCGTCATCGATGAGGCACACAACCTCGGAGGCAGTGAGCCGTCAAGCGTGATCAAGGCACTGCAGAACGAGTCTTCGGCCACCGTCGTGCTAGTTGGGATCAATCTCGCCAGCGGCAAGGCCTTTGGTTCGGGCGAAGGCCTTCAGGTCACGATGCGGTGCGATCTGGTGGAGCTTCGGAGGGTAGACATCAGGACCGAAGAGGGCATGGCGCTCTGGCGTCGGTGGGTCGCGATTTTCGACCGAAATCTGCCGCTTTGTGAACACATCCCCGGCATGCTCACAAGAAACGCCCCGGCTCTCCATGCCGCCGCAGACGGCCGCCTCTCGGTGCTCGCGATGATCATAGAGCGCCTTATGGCCTCGATTCTCGATGATCCGGAGCGCACGAGTGAGAAGGTGACCCGAGAGCGGTTGTTCGCTGTCTTAGACGGTCTTCGGCAGACCACGAGGATCCGACACAAGGTTCAGATTGGCGATCTCGTGGAGGCCGCGTGACCGACGCCCGGGCGTGGCCCATCCGCCCGAAATGGCACAGATTCGAGACGCCAAAATCGTACGCACAGCGCCAATGCGCGGCCGCGGGCATTCCATTCGATTACGTCGAACGCGGACTGACGACTGAAGCTCGGCCGTACATCTACCGCGTTTGGGTCAACATGGCTGCTGCTGCGAGGACAATCGAGGCCGCAGCCGGGCGTCCCGAAGGCCACTATCTCCGCCTCAAGCGCATAGCTCAGCCCAATCCGACTCAGAGCTACGCTGAACGATTCCTCTGCCGCCTCTGCGCCGCAGGTGAGCGAGTGGAGCAAATTCCCCACGATCGCGAGAACTGGTGTCTAAGGCACCCAGGTCAGCTCGTCTGGGTAGGACCCGGTACCACGCCGGAGACGCAGATCATCGTGCCATTCGACCCCCTAGTGGCGAACGCCGAGCGCACCTTCAGGCGTTTGGTCGCGACTGGCCGCGTTGGCGCTGGATTGCACGCCCGGGTGTGGGAAATGGTGCGCGACAACGCGTGGCTGACCGAACCCGCCGGCTGGAAGGCTGCGCTGATCCAGTGCCTCGACGACCACGAGATCCGTGGACGCGCGGCGTTGTTCGTCGAGACAATCGCCATCTTGACGGCGCTGTCCAACGAGGACGATGTCGCACGGTGGATCTCGCTCCCTCCGGACGAGCTCCGTCCCGCCATTGTCGATGCGTTACCGCCAATGCACGGGTCGATTCAAGTTCTCGTCGAGCGGATTGTGCTGTGGCTTCGCCCCCATCGCCGGGAGGTTCGGGCGACCCGTGTCGATCCACTCATCGTGCCCCTGGACGTCGTCAAAACCGCCACGATCATCGATGCGACTGCCGTCTACCCACTATGGATTCAGCGGCGCCCGCAAGCGATCGCGGAATGGGACTGGGGCCGAAACGATTCTGTTCGCGACCCCTGGGAGCCTTCAGGCACCTCGGTGAAGGCATGGTGGCTGTGCGATTCTGGCCACTCTTGGGAGTCCACTCCATACGTGCGAGCGCAAGCCGGCTGCCCCTACTGCTCCGGTCTGTCCACTTGGCCCGGCCAGACTGACCTCGGCACCCAATTTCCGAATCTAGCCGTGGAATGGGATAAGACTGCTGGCGCAAATGCGGGTGATCCCGACCACGTTGGCCCCGGATCCAACCGCCGCATCACCTGGCTCTGCAGCCGGGGACATCGCTGGATGGCCACCATCAATAACAGAGCGCGGAACGGTTCGGGCTGTCCCTATTGTTGCGGCAGTCGCGCCACTCCGGGCGAGACCGACCTCGCCACGCTGCATCCCGACCTCGCGGCCGAGTGGGATCACGAGCGCAACGGCAAGCTGACGCCGAGCGCCATCGGTGCGCGCACAATGAAGCGGGTTTGGTGGGCCGGTCGGTGCGGCCATAGCTGGCAAGCAGCAATCGCCAACCGAGTGAATGGCACAGGCTGCCCCTACTGCATTGGCAAGCGCGCCCTCCCGGGCGTTACCGACCTCGCCACTCTTCGACCTGATCTCGCCGCTCAATGGCACAGCAGCAACGACCTGAGTCCTGAACAGGTCCGCCCCAATGCCGGAAAGAAGGTGCTTTGGCAGTGCGAAGACGGGCATGTATGGGAGGCTGCGGTCTACGCCCGCTCTGGTGCCGGTCAAGGATGTCCGTACTGCTCCGGTCATCGCGTCATGGCCGGCGAAACAGATCTCGCCACGCTTCACCCGGAGATCGCTCACGAGTGGGATGAGTCGAACATGTTTGGCCCGCAGGATGTGACCCCGGGTTCGGACCGTCGCGCGAAGTGGAGGTGCGCGAAAGGTCACGTCTGGGAGGCGATCATCTCGAGCAGAACGGGGCGACGGCCCGCTGGGTGCCCTGTGTGCAAGGGAACTCATGCCGTCTCAGGTGTGAACGACCTGTTGACATTGCGACCGGATCTCGCCGCAGAGTGGGATGGCAGCAACGCCGGTTCGCCCGGCCGCGTCAAGGTCACGTCGAATCGCAAGGTCAGGTGGCGCTGCACGAACGGGCACATCTGGGAAGCGCCCGTCGCGAGTCGATGCGGGGGCGATGGCTGCCCCGCGTGCCAAACGGCCGTTCCCATCAGTGGTGCGCGGATCGAAGCAGCGCCCTTCAGCGACTCCGCAGGTCCGGGACGTCGCCGGGGATGAGATCTTCGACGACAACGCCCAGCACCTGCGAGATCGCCAAGACCGTGCGCAAGGTCGGGTTCGCCGGGCGTCCGGGCCGCGACTCGCCCTTCTCATACTTCTGGTAGGTGTAGCGGGTGAGCCCTGCGCGATATGCCACCTGTTCTTGGCTGAGCCCGGCACCCTCGCGAGCGCGTCGAAGCGCTGTGGCCAACCGCTGAGCGTAGGCAGCCCATTCGCTGTCAGCGATGTCGTCTCCGTGGCCCACCTCCTCAGGGTCCCGATCCCGCCGTATCGGTATGGCCTATTCCGTATGGCATAATTTCGGAGGCCATACGAAACAATCAACGCCCCATCGGACTCCTCCGCTTCCTTGCACGTGTGCTGCCCAGCCCGATGACTGCCGGTCGCGTCTCGGGCGAGGCCCGTGCAGCGACCGCGAATGTGACTGCGGCCATGGCATCCGACTCGTACCCCATCTGGTGGAGAGGCATCGAAGTACCACCGCCTGCAGAGTGGACCTACATGTTCGAGTCCTTCACGGGCGACGACACAGGCGACGATTGGGCGCTGGCTGCGGCGATCTTCATCGCGCAGACGCGGCGCCGCACCAACCTCGGTCCGACGTTCGCGGAACTGTTCACGCACCTCATGCCGGACAGCCATGGCCTACCTGCACCCTTTCGTCGAGAGATGGAGTTCATCGAGCGGCGGCGCGCTGTCGCTGCTTTCCGAGGTCACGTCACCATCGACTGGCGCCGGCGGGGACTCATCAGCTTCGACAAGGGCATCACACGGAGCTTGCGGGTCGGGCGCGCGTTCCGCGAACGATCGCGGCTCCGACAACTGGCACGTCTTGCAGGGATGCCGAGGCTTGAGAACGGAATGTCGGACCCCGCGACTATGAACGGATGCGAACGCGTGGAACGGCCCATCGCAGACCCTCGATCGAAAGGTGAGTGATCGGAACGATGGAACAGAGCGAGTATCCACCCGACATGCAGCGCTTGATCGACCGCATCGCGCCGGGATGGCCCCCGATCCTCGACGTCAGCCCCGGCTGGTACCCGCTGCTGGCGCGACTCGACGCCAACCTGAGCACGATCGCACCGGGATACGTCCTACAGCAGTGCAAGTCGAAGTTCGGTTCGCTGTCGTTCTACGCCGCACCGTCTGACGACCTCAGCGAGTACAGCGAACAATTCAACGAGGCGATCCGCGCTGCCGAATGGGAGAGCATCGAGACCTGTGAGGTGTGCGGGGCTCCTGGCGCTCAGTACGTCATCAACTTGTGGGTTTCCGTGCTATGCCCCGAGCACCACCGGGTGGAGCGCCGTAGCGTGGTGTAGTCGCCGGTGGCCTCGCTTCGTCGCTGACGTGGGCGCGGTCACCGCGACATCCGCAACGACGACTTTACCCGCGCATACGCCAACGGACGCACCCAGCAAGGACGCGCCCGACGTGAGATCATCCGCTGCCTCAAGGGCGACAAAGCCCGCGACCTCTGCCGACGCCTCGAACACCCCGCTTGACACCCATAGGAGCGTCGGCGCGCTAGGCAACTCGGGCGCTCATGAGGGCCGGTACGGTATAACTCGTGGCCCACGTCGACAACCTCATCGAGCGAATCTCCGATCCTCACCTCAGGGCACAGATCGCCGAAGAGGTGGCCAAGTTAGTCGAGCGTAAGGACTTCGGTCTCGTCTTTCAGCGCCACCTTCCGGAGGACCTTGAGGTTCCCGGAACCAAGCCACGGCGCGGCGACATCGTGCGACTTCGCGCCGATGCCGACAAGCAGAACTACGTCGTACTCTCGACCAGGGGCGGTACAGCATCAGTCATTGCAGTGGACGCCGCGAAGCAGACGATCGAAGGAAGCGAACCCGCCACGCTCTCGTACGACGAGCTCGTCGTTGTTAAAGACTTCAGCGTGCCGATCTATCCGGGCTTGGAGGCCCTCGGCGCGATCGATCGAGGCGGCGACAGGCCGACGCAAGTCGTCATCCAGGGCGAGAACTACTACGCGCTTGAGACCCTCCTATACACCCACGAGGGCAAGGTCGACCTGATCTACATCGATCCGCCGTACAACACGGGGTCGGATGACTGGATCTACAACGACCGATTCGTAGTCAATATTGACGCCTATCGGCACTCGAAGTGGTTGTCGTTCATGGAGCGGAGGCTGTGGCACGCGAAGCGACTGCTTAAGCCGACAGGCGTTCTCATCGTGGCCATCGGCGACGATGAACACCACCGCCTCCGGATGCTTCTGGACGACATCTTCGGAGAGGTGAACTTCATAGCCAACATTGCTTGGCAGGGCGGCGTGTCTGCACTCGCAAAACACACCGGCGGCGGCATGGACTACATGCTCATCTACGGCGCCGACGCGTCACGAGTGCCGCGCTTCCAGGACCCCAAGCCACTCGCCCCCGAGATGATCGCGCTCGTCTCGGAATCGATCGGTGCAGGCAAGACTCCCAACGAAGCGCAGCGGGAGTTGGCTGCATTCATTAAGGGCAAGCGAAGCGAGATGTCGATCGGACTCGCCCGATTCAACAAGGTTGACGAGCTTGGACGCATCTATCTCGAAGGCGATCTGGCAAACTCGCTGCCGCGCCCCAATCTGCGATATCCCATTACCAACCCGCAGACAGGCAGGACGTACGACCCCCCGCCGAACGGATGGGCCGTCGGCCGGGCCACCATGGACCGCCTCATCGAGGAGCAGATGGTGGTGTTTGGGAGCGGCAACGTTCCGGCCCGCAAGCGTCTGCTTTCGGATCACATGACGGCCCTACCCGCACCGTCCTTCGTGCGTGATCGAAGGGCATCTACTCTTCACCTCCAGAGCATCTTGGGCGACAAGCGATTCCCCAATCCCAAGGACCACGAGGTTCTGATGCGGTGGATCCGAATGACTTGTCCGGCCGACGGTTGCGTCGTCGATTTCTTCGCAGGCTCTGGAACAACTGCCGAAGCTGTGATGAGACTGAACGCTCAGGATGGTGGCACTCGGCGGTCGATTTCCATCACCAACAATGAGCTCTCGTCAAAGACGGCCACATCGCTACGCGCGGCAGGCTACCGCCCAGGCGACGACGAGTGGGAGTCTCAGGGCGTGTTCGAGCGTGTCACACGACGGCGAATTGAGACAGTGGTCACCGGTGTTCGTGCTGACGGATCCATCTTCTCCGACGGCCTCAACGAGAACGTTGCCTTCTACAGATTGACCTACGAAGACGAAAACCTTATCGCTCTTGGGCGACGGTTCGAAGCCGTGGCGCCGCTCCTGTGGTTGAAGGCAGGGGGCGTCGGGCCAGTCGTCTGGCGACGCGATGAAGGGCTGTGGGCGCTTCCGAGCGGTGCACGCTATGGGGTGTTGTTCGCTCCTGCACAGGCGAAGGCCTTTGCTGAGTCGATCGCCGTCCACGACTGCGATCTGCGTCACCTATTCGTGGTGACCGACTCCGAGAGCGAGTTCCAGGAGGCGATGGCCTACCTACCACAGGAACTCCGACTGGACACCACGAGGCTCTACTCCGACTACTTGCACTCCTTCGAGATCAATGGGAAGGGCTGAGCCGTGAAGTTCCACCTCCTCGACTTTCAACGCACTGCGTCGGAGGCGCTGATCACGGAAATCAAGAAGGCACAAGCGCGCTACGACAACGACTCAGAGCTTCTCGGCGCGGTCGTGCTGGAAGCTGCTACGGGAGCCGGGAAGACTGTGATCGCCACGTCGGTCATCGAGCAGCTGATCTTCGGGTCTGACTTTACGGATCCCATCGACGGAACCACCGTCCTGTGGGTGACGAACGACCCGAGCCTGAACGCCCAGACTGCACGCAAGATGCAGGAGGCCAGCGAGAAGATCAGCGACATTCGCCTTATCGGGCAGGGCGCCTCGTTTGACGAGGAGTACTTCGAGGCGGGCGCTATCTACTTCCTCAACACACAGGCTGCCTCTGCGTCTGCGCGCATCACCAAACGGTCCGACAATCAGCGATACACGATCTGGGAAACGATCGCGAACACCGTGCAATTGCGCGGGAGCCGCTTCCTGGTGGTCGTCGACGAGGCGCACTACGGGGTGACGGAGAAGCCGGGCGGCTCGCCGACCGTAGTGAACAAGATCATAAACGGTGAGGTACCGATCCCCGTGTTCATCGGGATCTCGGCCACCGCGCAGCGGCTGAACAAGGCACTCGAGCAGCAGAACCGGTTCCGGAAGAACTACGTCGTCCCGATCGAGAAGGTCCGTGACTCCGGGCTTGTCAAGGACCGGATCGTGCTGGCGCCGGCAGCTGCGCAGGGCGAGGTCACAGCGGACACGACCTTCGTTCGTCTGGCGGTGCAGAAGACACTCGAGTTCGAACAGCGGTGGGCGTCCTACGCGGAGCAGCAAGGGGAAGCCGCGGTGAAGCCGGCGCTCGTCGTTCAGCTCCCCGATGAACGTTCCGACGATGGCGAGTTCCTCGAGCTCGTGCGAGCAGTGATTGACGCCATCACCCAGGAGTGGCCCGGGCTCGTCGCGTCGAACATCGTGCACACCTTCGCCGAACGTGCCCCTATCGACCTCGGACCGCATAGGGCGGTTCGCTACATGCCCCCACAGGACATCCAGGACGCAACTCACGTGCGCGTCGTGCTGGCGAAGAATGCAATCACCACCGGCTGGGATTGCCCCCGCGCGGAAGTGCTCGTCTCGCTCCGCGCGTCGGTCGATTACACCCCAATCGCTCAACTGATCGGCCGGATCGTCCGTCAGCCGCTCGCCAGAAGGATCGCGTCCGACGAATCGCTGAACCGAGTCCAGGCTTACCTCCCGCGATTCGACCGCAAAACCGTCATGCAGGTCGTCGGCCAGTTCGCCGGAGGCGAGGCGGGCGCGACCGCGGAGATGGTACGTCTGACCCTCGACTACAGCGCACCAAGCGGGATGGAAGCGGCACTCAAGGTGCTCGCCGGACTGCCCACCTACACGGTTCCGTCCCAGTCCTCGACGCCGGACGTGCGGCGTCTCCATGCGCTGGCAACGCTCCTCGAGAACGATGGCATCCGTCCGAATGCGGCTTCCCACGCAGCGGCATTCCTCAACGGAAAGCTCGATGACGAGGCGGGGAAGCTCGCTGCCTCCGGCGAGCTCGGGCCAAAGCGAGAGTCCGTGTCGAGTGCATCAGTATTCGAGCTGCTGACGTCGATCGACGGGTCCGTGATCGATGGGGAGCGAATCGTGACGGGAACCCGCCTCGATGCCAAGAACATCGACGATGTCTTCAAGCGAGCGAGTCGTGCGCTCAAAGACGGTACAGCCGAGTCCTATTGGGCACACCTCGTAGAGAAGGATCCGGACGAGGACCCAATTGAGGCGAAGATCACGGTCGCTGCTCTTGCATTGACGGAGCACGTAGTGGACAACGTCGAGGCTGCCGCCGCATCACTCGTGACTGACTGGTTCAAGCAGCATGCAAAGGCGATCTCGCTTCTCCCCGAGGCTGACTGGTCCCGCTATGCACGGATCCAGGCGGAAGCAAGGGAGCCGGCGCAGTGCCCCGGCATCATCACCGATGGCACGATCGAGGATGCCGTCTCGATACGGATGGACCCCGACTCGTCCGACGACCAACTCCGTGCCAACATCCGCGACGACCAGGCGAACCGCTGGCCAAAGCACGTCTACCAAGACGCAGATGGCCACTACTGGAAGAAGCCATCCGCAACCGACGGGCTCGAACGCAAGGTTCTGGGCACTGAGCTCGACGAACCGACCCTCGTGGCTTGGTACCGAAACCCCACAGGAGGCGATCGCGCCCTCTGCATCCCTTACCGCGACAGTGGGACGGGCTCGTGGGCACGCCTGTTCCCTGACTTCGTCACTTTCCACGAGGTCGGAGGCGGCATCCAGCCGGCGATCATCGATCCCCACGGCATCCAACTCGAAGATTGGTCAGACAAGCTGCGCGGCTATCTCGACTATGCCGACAACCACGCTGCCGCCTATCGCGCGATCTGGCCAATCACTCAGATCGACGGGAAGACGTTACTCCTCTCGATCCACGACATCGCGACACGCAGCGTCGTGCGTTCCGCTCTCGACGCCGGCGAAAGCGTCGAAGCGATCTTCCGGATGCACGGAATCGCGTACTGACCAACCCCGATTAGCCCTAGGGGTCGCCTTCCCCAAGTTCGACATCAGATGTCGACCGGAAGCGCTGCTGCGGAAGCACGCCACTCTGGGTCTGCAGCTCGTCTTTAATGTCTGCGACGAGGAGTCGCGACACGAATCGTAGAAGGCGCGGAACCCGTCAACGTCGTGTGGCAATGTGGGCGACAGCGCGTTGGCTTTGAGGACGGCTGTGTACTCATCTGCTCCGGGATAGTGGTCAACGACCCCCGTGTCCGGTGCCGCGTCGGACGCGACTAGATGTACTGACCGGAGACGTTGATCGAACAAGATGCCTTGGGTTGTCAAACGAATGAGGCGATCACGACCGATATAGAGCGGCGATTTCTCGTGCTCGCTCAGAGATGGCCTCTCGGAGGGCATCAGGTGCGATGACTTGGGCATCAGTGCCTACCTGCCAGACTGCCCAAACGGCATGCCTGAGGTCCTCGAACGTGACATCGAGCCTGACCCAGCCGTCTGCTTCGGGTTCCTCGGCGCGGAGTGCTCGCGCGGTGTTCAGCAGCTCGTCCCGGCGTGCCGGTGCGACCCTGACGAGCACAGGGATGTGGTTCTCGGAAAGGAACTGAGCGCTGCGCTCAGCCCAAATACGGTCGAGGTCGACCTGGGCGGGACGTTCCGCTGGTTCGCGGAGCTCTTCGGCGGTCAGCATGCGGGACAGCCGGTAGGTGCGGTCCTCACAGGACTTGGCCGCGAGAAGATACGTCCGATCGCGGACGGTGACCAGGCCGATCGGGTCGACGGTGTGGGAGCGAGGCGGCTTGCCGGGGGCTGCGTAGTCGAAGCGGAGCTTGTGCCCGGTGAGCACGGCATGGCGGACTTCGCTCATCACCCCGTCCGCCATCTCTTCGGAGACCAGTCGCCGTGAGAGCAAGTCGGTCTGGGGCTCGACCAGGAACCGCCGGGCGGCGGCGTCCAGGTTCGCTCGGTGGCCTTCGGGGAGCGCGTCGACCACCTTGCGCATCGCGGATGCGAGCGGTGCGCTGAGGCCGAAGACCTTCTCGCCGCGGCTGGATCCGGCGGTGAGCAGCGCGAGCGCTTCGTCGTGATTCAGGCCGGTCAGCTCGGTGCGGAAGCCTGCGAGCAGGGAGAACCCGCCGCGTCGGCCGCGGTCGACGTACACGGGGACGCTGGCCGTGGACAGGGCCTCGATGTCGCGCAGTACCGTGCGCGTGGACACCTCGAGCTCACGGGCAAGTTCGCCTGCTGTCATTCGACCTCGTTGGCGCAGCAGCAGCACCAGGGAGACCAACCGATCCGCACGCACAGTTCCATTCTCGCCAGAAAACATGACACAAGGTGTCGTGATTCATTGAAAGGCTGTTTGAGCAGGTATCGAAGCAGCGGCCATCCAGCCGCGTGCGCCTGCAGTCGCATCGATTGGAGCATTTATGGAACGAACAGCTATCAACCCCGTCACGTGGTCGCAAGAGCTGGGGTTCAACCAAGGCGAAGTCGTATCCGGGGAGTCGCGGACGCTGTACATCTCTGGGCAGACCGCGATGAGCGCCGACGGCCGGCCCCAGCACGACGAGGACATCGCGGCCCAGTTCGCACTGGCTGTGGACAACCTCGAAGCCGTGCTCACCGAGGCGGGCATGTCACTGGCGAATCTGATCCGCCTCAACGTCTACACCACCGACGTGGACGCGCTGTTCCCGCACTACGGCATCCTCGCCGGTCGGCTCGGAGCCGCCGGGGTCGCGCCGACGACCACGATGCTCGAGGTCACCCGTCTCGCGATCCCCGGCCAGATGATCGAACTCGAAGGAACCGCGGTCGCGTAACGGCCTTGACTCCACCCATCTAGAGAAGGCCAGTGGCAAGACACCACTGGCCTTCTTCGCTTCTAAGGAGCATCGTGTCCCACGCGAACGCAGCACTCACTCCACGTCATCGTCTCAAAGTCGCCCGGCTCGTCGTCGATGACGGCTGGCCGATCGGCGAGGTCGCCGCCCGCTTTCAAGTCGCCTGGCCTACCGTGAAGCGGTGGGCCGATCGCTACCTGGCCGGTGAGTCTATGCACGACCGCTCGTCACGACCGAAGAGTTCACCGAACAAGACGAACAAAGCAGTCACGAAGCGATGCGTGAGTCTTCGGATGAGGTTGCGAGAGGGGCCGGTTCAGCTCGCCGTCCGGCTGGGGGTTGCACCGTCGACCGTGCACCGCATCCTCACCAGCGCACGCTTGAACAGATTGTCGTACGTCGACCGGGCGACAGGCGAGCCGATTCGCCGATATGAGCATGCCCACCCTGGGTCGCTCGTCCACGTGGACGTGAAGAAGCTGGGAAACATCCCCGATGGCGGCGGGTGGCGCTACGTCGGCCGCCGCCAAGGCGAGAGGAACCGTGCCGCCACGCCCGACAAACCGCGCAGCAAGTGGCACAACCCCAAGCTCGGGTACGCGTATGTGCACACCGTTCTCGACGACCACTCCCGTGTCGCGTACACCGAAATTCGAGACGACGAGACCGCAGCCACCGCCGTTGATGTGCTCCACCGCGCCGTGGAGTGGTTCACCAACCGCGGGGTCATAGTCGAGCGAGTCCTGTCCGATAACGGCGGTGCCTACCGGTCGCATCTTTGGCGCGACGCATGCGAGGAATTGTCGATCACTCCCCAGCGCACACGCCCCTACCGGCCACAGACGAACGGTAAAGTCGAGCGCTTCCACCGGACCATGGCTGACGGATGGGCCTACGCCCGCTGCTACCAGTCAGAGCAGCAACGCCGAGAAGCACTCAAGGAATGGCTGCACCACTACAACCAGCACCGGCCCCACACAGCGTGCGGCAACCAGCCACCCTTCACGCGATTGATCAACGTCCCCGATCAGTACAGCTAGCCATTGTTAGTTGAGCTTGACAGGTTCGGGGTCATGAAACACGAACCGTAAGGACATCGAGGGATATTGGATCGGGTCGCTCCAAAAAACGTATGTGGTGGAGCGTCGCGTCGGGCCCTGCTTTGAGCCGTCAGCCGCGTTGGATGGCGGGCAGCTCGCGGGGGTTACTGGGAGAGTTCGCGGTCGAGCCGGTCAAGGAGTACCTCGAGGGACACTTCGAATTCTTCCTCACTGCGGTCTTCGCTCAGTAGGGAGCGGAGCCGTTTCACTTCGGGCGCGTTGTCGAGGGAGAGGTTCCCGTCGCGGTGCGGGATGCTCGCGTCGCCCTCGTCGAGTGGTTCTTCGACCGGTCCGGTTTGGGCTCCGCGGACTGACGATTCCAGGAGGAGTTGTCCGAGGAGGAAGCTGCTGAAGGATCGGTAGGCGCTTACTGCTTGCGCGTCGGTGAACCCGTCCTCGATCAGTGCGCTGAGGAACGTGTTGACGACCTCGATGCTGCGCAGCGGGGGGCGAAGCCACGGCGCCGCGGGATGCCGAGTGGCGACTAGGGGGAAGGCGAGCGGGTGGTCGCTGGCGATGCGGCGCACCTCGTGGGCGACCAGCTGCAAGAACGCTTGCCAGTGCTGCCCCTCTTCTCTTTCCAACGCTGCGGTGAGGTCGCTCATCAATAGCGCCACGACACCCTCGAGAAGGTCTTCCTTGCCATGTACGTACCGGTACAGCGACATCGCTTCCACATCGAGCTGTTGCCCCAGCGCCCGCATCGACAGTCCGTGGGCCCCGGAGCGGTCGATCAGCTCGAGGGCGCTCCTCACGATCAGATCGCGGCTCAGGCGAGGGGATGACGACCCTGCGGTTCCCTTACTCATGCGCGTACCTCCGTGTCAATACTCCCCTGAAAAGAGACCAGCAACGTCAGCATTATCGACGGAGTGCAACTTACGGTGTACGCTCAGACCAGGCTTACAGCGTAAATACGCCTAGGGCGGTCCCTACTGGTCTGCGAGGTCTTGGGTTGCCCGCAGACCTGCCGCTCCCGCCCCTGCACGCTGTGGGCGTACCTGAACGAGGAGACCCGATGCCAGACAATCGCACACCCAATTCCTTTGACCGCCCCGAACCGATTCCGACCTCTCGCGCGTCCGGGACGGCCGCGCACACCGTGACAGGTGGCGACACCACCCGAGAGCAGGTGCTGGCGCGGGAGAAGGAGCAGTTCGGTGGGATGAAGTTCGGTTCCGCGTTCTTCGGCTGGCTGACCGCCACCGGGACAGCGGTGATCCTGACCGCTCTGCTCGCGGCGACCGGCACCGCGATCGGTCTGGGAAACCAGGTCGATCCGAACCAGGCCGCCGACGCTGCCGCGGACAACGCCGCCACCGTCGGCATCGTCGGGTCCATCGTCTTGGCGGTCATCCTGCTGGTCGCGTATTTCTGCGGCGGGTACGTTGCGGGGCGGATGGCACGCTTCGACGGTGTGAAGCAGGGCGTTGCGGTGTGGCTGTGGGCGATCATCATCGCCGTTATCCTTGCGATCGTCACCGCGGTCGCAGGCGCCCAGTTCAACATTCTGGGCAATCTGAACAGCTTCCCCCGCATCCCGGTCAACGAGGGCGCCCTGACGGCCGGGAGCATCATCACCGCCGTTATCGCGGCCCTCGTCGCCCTCGCCGGCGCCATCCTGGGCGGCCTTACCGGGATGCGCTACCACCGCCGCGTCGATCAAGCCGGCCTCGGCCGCTAACACCCTCGTCTCCATCCATCACTGATGTCCCGGGCGCCCGTCCCGGGGGAAGAGGGAACCAGACATGATCGACACCAACAACCTCAACGACCTCATCGGCGCCGACGTGTACGGATCCGATGACCAAAAGATCGGCTCCGTCGGACAGGTCTACGTCGACGCGGAGGCACAGACTCCCACCTGGGTCACCATCAAGACCGGCCTGTTCGGCACCTCCGAAACCTTCGCCCCCCTGGATGACGCCTCCTTCGACGGCAACGAGGTCCGTGTCTCGTACACGAAGGACAAGGTCAAGGACGCCCCGCGGATCTCCAGCGACGGCAACATCAGCCACGAAGAAGAAGACGCCCTGTACGCCTACTACGGCAACAGCGCCCCCACCACCACCTCGGACGCGCCCCTGTACGACCAGGATGCTGACCCCGGCGCCGGAACCCGAGAGTCGCGCGAGTCGACCGAGGGCTACGACGTGTCCGGTCCGACCACCGATGACGCGATGACCCGCTCCGAGGAGCAGCTGCACGTCGGCACCGAAAAGGTGGAAACCGGACGCGCCCGGCTGCGCAAGCACATCGTCACCGAGCAGGTCACCAAGACCGTCCCGGTCAGCCATGAGGAAGTCACCGTCACCCGGGAAGCCATCACCGACGCCAACATCGGCGACGCGATGGCGGGCGGGGAGCTCACTTCTGAGGAGCATGAAGTCGTCCTCACCGGTGAACGTGTCGTCACCAGCAAGGAAACCGTCCCCGTCGAGCGCGTCAGCCTCGGCACAGAGACGGTCACCGAGCAGCAGCAGGTCACCGCAGATTTGTCTCACGAAGAGATCGAACTCGTCGACCCGGATACAGACGGTCGTCCTTCGCAGTAGACCACCCTGTCGTGCCGGTCAGTTCAGAGCGGGCTCCTGACCGGCACGACTTCACACCCTGAGCCCGCCCGAAGAAATGCAGTCCACTCCTGACCCCTCGAGCCCACTCGGTGTGTCAACCACCTATCTGAAAGAGAGTCATCCTCGTGAATTTCCCTGAAATCCTGCAGAACGCATTGACGGTCATCGTCACATTCGTCCCGATGTTCCTGTTGTTCCTGCTGATCCTGATCGTCGGTCTGATCGTGGCCAAGCTCATCTCGAAGGGGCTGGAGAAGCTCCTCGAGAAGGTGGGCTTCGATCGACTCGTCGAGCGCGGCGGCATCAAGAGGGCACTGTCGAAGTCGAAGCTCGACGCCTCTGACATCGTGGCGAAGATCGTCTACTACACCCTGGTGCTGTTCGTGCTGCAGTTCGCGTTCGGAGTCTTCGGACCGAACCCCGTCAGCGATCTGCTCGCCGGCATCATCGCGTTCCTGCCCAAGATCATCGTCGCGATCATCATCATCGTCATCACCGCCGCGATTGCCGCCGGCGCGAAGGGTCTCATTCAGAACACCCTCAGCGGGCTGTCCTACGGGAAGATCCTCGGCAACATCGTCGCGATCTTCATCCTGTTCCTCGGTGTCACCGCCGCGCTGAACCAGATCGAGGTCGCCACCACGGTCACCACCCCGATCCTCATCGCGGTGCTCGCGATCATCGCCGGGGTGATCATCGTCGGTGCCGGTGGCGGACTGATCAAGCCCATGCAGCAGCGGTGGGAAGCGATGCTGACCAAGGCGGAGGAAGAGGCCCCGAAGATTCAGCAGGAGGCCAAGAACGCGCCCAGCATCACCGAGCAGGCCAAGCAGGCCAAGGATCAGGTCCAGAACGCGACCCGCTCCCAGCAGTCGCAGCGGCCTCCGCTGCCGCCGCGCGCCTAACCCTCTACCGCACGACACTGTGAGGCTGGTCCCGCTCCAGCGGGACCAGCCTCACCCCCCTCGATAGGACCCTTTGCTGATGCGCACGCTGCTCCGCTTCCTCCCCATCCTTCTGCCCCTCGTGCTGAAATTCGTCCGCTCGCGCCGCGCAGGTGGCGCCTCCGGCGCATCATCCCGTCGTCCCTGATGAACGCCCCCACTGAAGACACGGCCGGCATGGTGCGGCATGAGGAGCACCTACACGTCCATATCGAAACCATCCCGCGCGAGGTGGTGCACGTCGAGAAAGTGATCGTCACCGAGCAGCGCACCCTCACAGTTGAGGTGCGGCGGGAGGAGTTACGGATCACCCGCACACCCATCTCCTCGAACAACTCCCCAGACCTGCTGGCCGCCCCACGGACTCGGACACGGCCACCGATCGTGATGATCCTGAGGGAAGAGCGGCCCGTCATCTCTCTGGCGGTGATCCCGGTGGAGAAGGTGACCGTGGACGTCAGGGTGGACACGACCGATCACCATCTCAGCGAGTCGCTGCACCACGAACACATCGACGTGCGACACCCGCCCGCCACCTGACCCGCCCGGGGGCCTGGGCGGGTCAGGTGTAGGTCGGGACCCCGATCCGGTCAGGATTCTCCCCCGCCGCCGCACTCGGGTGTCTGTGCGATGGGCGAGGGCGTGGGTTAGCGGATGTGGAGGGCGGCCGGCTGCACAGTCACGGTGAACGCGTGCGTATCACCGATCTGCTCCCCGTCGATCTCGAACGGGCGCGGCTCGGGGAGGGTCACTTCGAGCTTGCGGGCGCGGGCGTGGGTGACCGTGTGGGTGCTGGTGGTCTCCTCACTGTTGCCGATGAGGCGTTTCAGACCGTTGTCCCACAGCATCGTCTTGAGCGTTCCCGCCCATTGCACGATCCCTTCCGCGCTGAGCAGCAGGTAGTCCAGTTCCCCGTCGGACGGGTCCGCGTCAGGCAGCAGGGTGAACCCACCCTGCAGGGTGCCGCAGTTGGCGATCAGCAGGGTATGGCCCTCTTCGTCGCGGGTGGGCTGGTCATCGGCGGTGATGTGAAACGGCACGATATCGCTGGCGGACAGCGCACGGCCGAGAGATTCCACATAGGCCAGCCAGCCGACTTTGTCTTTAAGGTCGTCGTTGGTTTCGTCGATCATGTGCGCGTCGATCCCGAAACCGACCATCACCACGAACCCGTGTCGCTCGTGCCCCGCAGCGAGGTCCACGTCCACCCACCCGATATCCACCGGACGGGCCTGCCCGGTGAGTGCCCGGGCGAACGCGGCCGGCACATCGTTCAAAGGGATGTCGAGGTTGCGGGCCAGTAAATTCCCTGTTCCCAGGGGCACGATTCCCATCTCTAGGGAGGTGTCGATTCCGGCGAGGTGTTCGGCGACGGCGCGTACCGTGCCATCTCCGCCGGCAACCACCACCAGATCGGGATTCCATTCAACGGCCCGGCCGGTAGCGCCCCCGCCTGGGTCGTCCTCGGTGGTTTCCCACCAGAAAACCTCAGGTGTGGGGGCGTCGGTGAGGGCGGCGTGAAGGCCCTCGGTGAGGGTGTCCTGGTCGGTTTTGGAAGGGTTCCACACGATCGCCAGGCGACGCGTCATCGAGCACTCCTCTATGCGGACGACCGAGCGAGGGGCGGGACGCAAGATCGCATCCTCACCCCTCTCGTGCGGCCCGGGTGGTTGCCTATTCGGCGTGTTCGTCTTCTTCGGGTTCGAAGGTGGACGAGGTGCCCGTGTGGCCGGCGGCGACGCCGCCGGGGTGGTTAGGGATGGTGCCATCCGCACCGAGCCCGTCGGGCTTTGTGGTGCCCTCTGGGTCGTGGGTGGGCACTTCCACGTCCGGTCCCTCGAGCGAGTTCTCGTCCGAGAGTGGCTTGTCGTGGTCGGTCATGATCTGCTCCTTCGCAGGCGAGCGGGGGTGGGGTGTGGGAGGAAGGGAGCACCTTTCTCCCACGGGACGTATTACTTGACTTCGTCCTTGACGTTCTCCACGCCCTTTTTCACCTTCGCGTCGGCCTGGTCAGCGATACCCTCGGCAGCGAGCTTGTCGTTGTCGGTGGCGTTGCCGATCTTCTCCTTGGCCTTCCCGGTGGCGTCCTGGGCGGCGTTCTTGATCTTGTCGTCGAGTCCCATGAGCGGGTCTCCCTTCTTCTCGCGAGCTCGCGCCGCGGGTGCGGCGTGAGTGGTCACTTCTCGTCAGTGTCGATGACGGCGTCTTCTGCGGCGGCCATCGCCGCAGCCCCCTCTTCAGGCGATTCGGACCCGGCAGCGGCAGCGGTGTTGTCGTCCGTGGCGTCGTCGTGATCCTCGGATGCTTTTGAGCTGTTCTTGTCGTGCGATGCGTCGTGCATGCGTTCTCCTGACGAGGCGCTGTGCTATAGCCGAGGGCGGCGGATCCGCCGAGGCCGGGATTAGCGGTGGGTGAGGCGTCGCAGCAGCCCGACGACGGGTCGCTGCTGCTCACCCTGCTGCGCGCCGAGCACGATGAGTGCGCCGGTGAGGGCGGGCAGCACCCACTGCAGGACCTTCTGCTGACGCTGCACCGCGATCAGCTCGTCCGGCGCGTCCGGGTTCGGTTCGGTGACTCCTTCGCCGCCCGCATCAGCGTGCTTGCTGATCTTCGTGCCAAGGATCCCGGCATACAACGTGGCGGCGGCCGCGGCGATCGTAAGGACGAGTTTCACTTTCGTGTTGGTCCGCGCCTCGGGCTGGGATGCCAGCCTGCTCTTGTTCCCGAGGATCAGCCCGGCCCCGCCGGTGCCGTGCACGAGGATCGCGGCCAGCTGTACTGGCGCCCACCGCGCCCACCCGATCGAGGAAAGCCGGAGCCGTTCGGCGGGGTCGTGTGCTTTCGCCGTCGCCCCGTTCAACCCGACTGCGCCCATCAGGGTTCCACCGAACCAGGCGGCAAGTCCGAGGTCGTGCATCGAGCGTACGAGCGTGTTGCGTCCAGCCATGGTGGCGTCCTATCTGTAGACGGTGCTGAATCGGGTGAGGGTCAGGCTTTGGACTTGCGTCCGACGATGAGGCCGTAGATGAGCAGGACGAGGATCGATCCGCCGATGGCGAGCAACCAGGTCTGCAGAGAGAAGAAGTCCTGCAGGGGGGCGTTGAAGATCAGCCCGCCCAGCCAGCCCCCGAGGAAGGCTCCGACCACACCGAGGAGCAGGGTGGTCAGCCAGCCGCCGCCCTGTTTGCCGGGGAGGATGAGTTTTGCCAGCGCGCCGGCGATAAGGCCGAGGAGCAGAAAGCCGAGGAATCCCATGATGTGTCCTTCGTGTAGGTGGTGGGGGTAGTTAGTTGCGGCGGGTGAGGGTGGTGATCAGGGCGAGGAGGCCAGCGAGGGAGAGGAGGCCGATGGTGACCGTCCGGGTGGGGTTGTGCGCGTACGTGTCCCGCACCCAGCCGACCCCCGCCGCCACACCCTGCTGTGCCCGATCTACAGCTGCCGAAATGGCGGCGCTGATTTCTGCGGTCGTGGAGCCGACTGCTTCCGATGCTCGTTCCCCACTGTTGTAGTCGGGGTCGTTCTCGTCGTGGGTACTCATGGTTGTGCCTGCCTACTTGTTGAGCGCGCGAGTGAGCTTCCGGCTGCCTCGCCTACTTGTTGCGCGGGTTGTGCGGCGTGCGGAGCGCACCCCGGGGCTGTTCCACGCCTTCTTCGCGTTCTTTTTGATGGTGCGGTAGCGGCTGCGTCCGGCGCGCGCGCCGAAGGTGTACGCGCCGAACGCGATCGCCGCGACAAGCAGGATGCGTAGATAGGGCATCGGTGGTTCTCCTTTCCGGGGAGCCGAGGTCAGGCGAGGCGGCGTTCGTCGTGCGCGAGTTTGGCGCGCAGTCCGGAGTGCACGGAGATGTAGGTGGGGGTGTCTTTGCCGGTCAGGGTGGCGAGGTTGGTGACCAACTGGTCCACGTCCTTCACGACTTGCCGGGGCGAGGTGTTCTGCCTCGGGGTGACGCTGATGTGCATCACCGGCTGCTTGCGGATGTCGTTGGCGGTGACGGAGGAGAACAGGATTTCGTCCCGTTGAGTGAGGGAGTGTTTCAGCGCGTCCGAGACGAAGGATTCCTGCACCGTGACCCGTCCCAAAGAGGACTGGGACCCAGTGGACCGCAACACCGTGTGCGTGCGGCCCCCGCCGATGCGGGTGAGGGCGACGATCAGCAAGACCACCAGGAACACGATCAGTGCAAGCGCGGCGATCGCGATCCAGCTGACAGCGGTCGCGCCGATCCGAGTCTGGTCCACGGCGTCCTGCAGCCAGGATTGTCCGGCTTCGGTCGCTCCTGTCCAGTACTCGGTCGCGGTGGGCCAGGCGATGATGGTGATCAGCACCGCACCGATAGCGAGAAGGAGGAGTCCGATTAGGAACAGGAGAATCCTGTTCAGTGCACGGTTGGTGCGATTCATTGCTCATCCTCGTTCTGTTTCGGGCGCTCCACACGAACCCGAGGTTTCAGCGTCGGGGTGAGCTCGTAGGTGTCCAGCTCGGTCTGCACGATGGACTTCAGCGGGGCTTCGTCCAGCGGGACGCCGAAGCCGGGTCGGAGGGTGACATCGACGGTGCGGTGGGACACGCCGACGGTGATGTCCTCTCGGGATAGCCCGGTCTCCTCGCTGAGGTGCCGCGCGACCGACGAGGCGATCACCCCGTTATCGACCAGGACGGCCCGATCCCCGAACCGCATCTGGTGCTTGGGGAGGCGCCCGGGGGCAAGGGCGAAGAACAGGAACACCAACCCGATGACCGCCAGCACCGCACCGGCGAGGACGATGATCCACCCGGGTCGTTCGGTGGGCAGCCCGATCAGGAAGCGTGCTTGCGCGTCTGGAGCCAGAAGCAGCGCCGGCTGGGCGAGGAGGGACAGGACGATCTCCGTGCCCAGGTAGGCGAGCACCAGGATCATCAGCGCCGCGGCGATAACCATCGCGACGGTGCGGGGGGAATGGGATTCCCGGCGCAGCACACGCCGGAGTGCGGGGGTACTCATCGGACTCGTTTCTGCTCGGCGATCACGGCGCCTGTGATGGTGACGTTCACCCGGGTGACCTCGCGGCCGGTGATTCGTCCGATGCGGTCGCGCAGCTGCTCCTGGATGCCCGCGACCCGCTGCAGCACCGGGGGGCCAGCGGCGATCGCGGCCGTGTCCTCAAGGTTCGGGATCGGGAGGGGGGTACGGATGGTGACCGCCATCCCACCGCGCGCCTCGGCGACGTCAATGTTCACGTCGCTACGGTCCACCTTCAGGGTGGTCGCGGCGGTTTCTTCGGCGATCTTGACCAGGACGCGCTCTTTCACGGTGATCCGCCCCGGGGCCGCCCCGGCGGCGACCCGCTGGGGGTCTCCGCCGGGGTGACCGGCTCCTGCCGCGACCATTACGAGGTGCGCCGGCCGGAGAACGCGTTCGCGAGGCCGCGGACGTCGAGCTTGCCCGACACGACTCGGCCCACGAGCGCACCGATCCCCATGAACAAGGCGACCAGGAGGAATCCCCAGAACCCGAACAGCAGGATCGACACGGCAAGGATGACGCCCAGCAGGGCGCCGGTCACGGTCGGGCTCATGAGACGCGCGACTCTTCCTCGTTCTTGTCGTCCGAGGGCAGGTGCACGTCGTTGACCTCGACGTTGACCTCGACGACCTCGAGTCCGACCAGCGAGCTGATCGCGCCGGCGACTGCGGCGCGGACATTGGAGGCGACGTCCTGCACGGGCATCGGGTACTCCACGACGATGGTGATGTCGGCGGCGGCCTGGGTCTCGCCGACCTCGACCTTGACGCCCTGGGCCTTGTCGTCCGCGTTCACGACGTTACGGATCGCGCCGAGCGCGCGGGCTCCGCCGCCACCGAGCGCGTACACGCCGGGAACCTCACGGGCAGCGATACCGGCAACCTTGGCCACCACACCGTCGGCGATGGTGGTGGTGCCGGCGGCGGACTCGTCACCGGCCGGGCGGGGAGCGAAGGAACGGTCGACCCGGGAACCGGTGGCCGGCTTGGGCGCGGCGGGAGTGGTGGGAGCAGCGGGGTTCAGGTCTTCAGCCATGGGAATCCTCTAACGGTAGTGATGAGGCACACAACGGTCTGGTCGGCCGCTGTGTCAGGGCGATATGCTCGCGCTTACAATGTAAGAGTCGCCTCCGGGCACATTCGTCACAAATTGGTTGAAAGAATTTTTTGCGACATGAGTTCACGACGCGACATCCCCTCCCCCGACCTGGTCGAGGTTGCCGACGAGATCCTCGCCGAGCGGGCGATCTGCGGGGATGCGGACGCGTTCAAAGCCCTCATCGTCCGGTACGGGTCCCTAATCCGGGCGTATGTGGCGCGGATCGTGGGATCGCTCACCGACGCGGATGACGTCACTCAAGAGGCTCTCTACACCGCCTGGCGTCGACTGCCGGAGCTGCGCGACCCGGCCGCGGTGAAACCCTGGCTGATGCGCGTCGCGAGCCGGCACGCGTTCGCCCATCTCCGACACCGACCCCCCACCGAGCCACTACCGATCCTGGACGCGGCCTACCCCTCCACCACGGAGCCCGAGACCGTCGCCGTCCGCAACGCGCAGCTGACCGCGTTGTCCCAAGCCCTAGACAACCTCCCGGACCAAGAGAGACGCTGTTGGCTGCTCCGCGAAGTCGGAGAACTCAGCTACGACGACATCGCGAAAGAACTCGACATCCCTCGATCCACCGTTCGAGGCAAACTAGCCAGAGCCCGCGCGAGCATTCACGCGCAGATGGAGGGATGGCGGTGACTGATCACAGCACCACCCGCGCACTGGACTGCGGGAAAACCATCGACGAGCTCAGCGACTACCTCGCCATGGACCGGATCCCCTTCGACCCGACCATCGAAACCTGCCCGGAATGCCTCAACGCCCTACACGCCCTCGACCAGGTCGCCCAGCTCTCCCGCGATCTCCTCGACGATGATGCCGCCCACCTGACCCCACCCCCCGCAGGATGGTTGGACACGATCATGACCAGCATCCACCACGACGTCCGCGCGGGAAGATCGCTGCCCCTGCACCACCCCGACCCGAGGGTGCACCTCAGCGTCACCGAGGGTGCCGTGCGGGCGCTGCTGCGGTCTGTCGCCGACCAGATCCCCGGGACCGTGATCGGCAAAGCCCAGATCAACGGTGATGCTGAGAAACTCGGCGCACCCGTGACGATCAGTGTCACGCTCAGCATCGCCTGGGGCACCCCGATGACCCCGACCGCGCACGATGTCCGCCAGCGCATCTACAACGCGCTCAGTACGCACACCCACCTCAACGTCACAGCCGTCGACGTGACCATCGAAGACGTCCACGGCCACGACACCAGCCGTAGGGAGCAGCCATGAGCACCGAGACCCCCGCCTCTGATCACCAGCCGGCATCATTGCTCAATCCGAACGTTCTGACCGCCACCGTCCGCGACGTTGACGGTGTCACAGACCTGTTCGCGCCCGCATCAGCGATCACCCAGGTCCCACATCTGGTCAGCGCGATCGCCACCGGCCAAGACGAACGCTACAACCGTGTCGACATCGCCACCCGCGGCGTCACCACCGACATCACTGCTCGCATCGGTGTCGGAAGCAGAATCCCCGCCCCGGACACGGCACGCCGCGTTGCCGACACCATCCTCGACAGCATCGGCGACCACCCCGACACGATCATCACCGTGCAGATCTCCCGCATCGCCTGAGGGCAAACCCAGTGACAGGTACGGGCGGCGGCGCTTGCGTGCGCTGCGGGCACGACCCCGACGAACACCACAACACCTGCCGGGTAGACCTGCTCACCCGACGCCGCTGGGACAAATGCCCATGCCCTGGACACCTGGAGCTCGACGCTGACCAATAGCCACCCCAGCGGACACCTGCTCGCCCGCGCCGGTATGCGCGCGTCTATCGTGGGTGTCAAGGCCGGGATCGGCCCTCTCACATCCGGAGGTGCGCACCGTGGCGCAAACCAAGACAGACAAGAAAAAGACGGCGAAGAACGAGAAGAAGAGTTCCACGAAGGCCGCGAAAAAGGCCCTCGACCGCGCCGAAGAAGCCGTGCGGAAGGCCCGCAAGGCGGTAGCCCGATCATCCAAGAAGCTGCGCACCCGCGCCGCAGAGCTCGCCCAAGAATCCCAGGAACTCTCCGCCAAACACGCCAAAGCCCTCCGACGCAGCGTCACCTCCATCGAAGAGAAAGACACCCAGAACCCGTCACCCCCGCCGACCGCTACACCCCTGCCCCGCACGTCAACGCGAAAGGCCCGCTCCGCACAGGAAAGAACGTCTTCCACCCCCACGCTGAAAGAACTCCGCACCCAAGCAAGAGAGCAGAAAGTCACCGGGTACTACCGGATGAACAAAGCTACGCTCGTCGCCGCGCTCACCCCACCGCGCACCTAACTCACCAAGTCAGGATCCCCGACCACCGTGCCGCCATCCCGGGCCAGCAGACGACAGCTGGTGGCAAGAAGACGCCATCTCGTGACGGTGACCCGTTGGTCGCAATGGGCGCCCCCTTTCTCGCGAGTCGCAGACAATGCCCTGGAAGCAGGTTTGCTTGCAGGACTCGTCAGCTTGCGACGTGTCGAGAGATTCCCACGATGACAGTTGGCGCGGCCCCGCGTCGATCACGAAGAGGGTTGCTCGGCTTGGGGAGTTACTAGTGTTCCTTGGCGGCCCTATCGTCGATGACAAACGCCCGTCCAGGGCAGAAACATGTCACGGCAAAGTTGCCTCGGCCCGGCCGAAACCAGCCGATATGAGTGACATCTAGTGTCATCCGACGGCATTTCCGACATTTTCCCCGGGGCAGACGGTCCCCACAGCGCAGCTAGCCCGCTGAACATTTCCATTCACATGAATCCACACCGGTATTCCGGGCGTAGGCTGGAGGGAAGGACGGACCGTCCGAGAAGATCTCCCGGCACCGCGCCCGCCCGGGAAGGAGCCCGAAAGTGGCTCAGTACGACGTCTCGAACCGCTCGGCGATCGTGACAGGAGCGGGCAGCGGCATCGGCCGCGCGGTCGCCCTGCTGCTGGCGCAGAACGGCGCGGCGGTGGTGGTCAACGACCTGAACGCGGAGCACGCGAACGCGGTCGTCGAGGAGATCCGCGCCGCTGGCGGCACCGCGGAGGCGTCGGTCGGCGACGCGACGGACCCGGCCTGGATCGCCTCGTCGGTCGAGCTCGCCAACTCGCTCGCCCCGCTCCGCATCGGCGTCAACAACGCCGGCATCGGCGGCGCGACGGCACCCACCGCGGACTACGAGGAAGACGCGTGGGACAAGGTGATCGCCATCAACCTCAACGCCGTGTTCCGCAACATGAAGGCGCAGATCCCGTCGATCCTCGCCAACGGCGGCGGATCGGTCGTGAACATCGCCTCGATCCTCGGCAGTGTCGGCTTCGCCGGCTCCCCCGCCTACGTCACCGCCAAGCACGGCGTCGTCGGCATGACGAAGACCGCCGCCCTCGAGTACTCCGCGCAGGGGGTCCGGGTGAACTCGGTCGGCCCCGGCTTCATCGACACCCCGCTCCTGGCGAACATGGGCGACGAGGCGAAGGACTTCCTCGTGTCGAAGCACCCGATCGGGCGTCTCGGCCAGGCGGAGGAGGTCGCGAACCTCGTGGTGTTCCTCGCGAGCGACGCCGCGAGCTTCATCACCGGCAGCTACCACCTGGTCGACGGCGGCTACACCGCCCTCTGACGAAGAAACGGCATCCGGCTGCCGGGAACCCGAATCCCGGCGGCCGGATGCCGCGGTCGGCGATCGAGAGCCCCCGCTCCGTTCTCGCCGTAGCCGTCACCGCCCGGGATCCGAGAGCCCTTGAAGAGGATCCCGAGGCGGTGAGGCAGGTCTGCACCCCTCCGTTATCAGGCGGACATCGCGTGCAATTCGCGCGATACCGCATCGAGCGCGAGCTCGGGGTCGGTGAGGTCGAGTCCGCCGGTCGAACCCGCGGCCTGCATGAGACGGGCCAGCAGCGGTCGCTGCAGGGTGACCGACGTCTCGACGACGAAGCGGATCGGGATGGACGCGTGGATCCACAGCGTCTCGGTGCAGTCGGCGCCGGTCTGCACCGTGAGCGCGAACGGCTCGTTGCGCCGCAGCTTGGTGACGGTGGCGGCGCGAAGGTGGGCGAGCAGCTCGTCGTCGATCTCGATCGGCTCGGCGAGGTTCGCGTAGGTGAGGGTTCCCATGTTCTTCTCCTCGTGGCAGAAAACCTGGACGAGGATAGTTTACTAGTTTAACTAGTTAAATCAAATCAATTAGGGAAGATCGCCGAGCTCGTCGGTCAGGCGGCGCAAGAAGCGGGAGATCACGGTCGCCTCTTCCGCAGTGAACTCACCCTCGATGGCTGCCACGCGCTGCGCCAGCTCGTCGCCCTGTCCGTGCAGATCGCGGAGCGACGGCCGGAGGACCTTGGACCGCGCATCCAGGGGGTGCGGCGCGACGACGATCTGCCCCCGCTCCGACATCCGGCGCACGACGCTCGTGACGGCGGCCGTACTGATGCCGAGGTAGGTGGCGAGGTCGCGGGGAGTGACGGGCTTCTCGACGGGCGCGGTGCTGATGAAGTGCATCGCCGCACGGTCGGTATCGTTGGGTTCGCGCCGGGCGGCGAGACGGCGGTTCAACTGCGCGTCGGCGCGACGGAAGTCGTCGACATCGCGAGCGAGCGCTGAGGTCGTGACGTCGGTACTCGTGTTTCCCATGCAGAGATCCTCCTTCCCCGAACCCCATGGTACCTCGGCAACCTGACAGTAAGGCTGTCTAGCGATATCGGGGGCGACCAGGGACTTCCGGAGGTGCGATGATGGAACCCTGCCCCCGAAAGGATGCCATGCCCGAGCCACTGAGCCTCGAGGAGGCGTCGTACATCCGCTACGCCGATCTGCTCGCACGCCTGGAGGAACTCTTCCCCTCCGTCTCGCGACGCCGGATCGAGCAGATCATCGCCGCCGAGACCGATGCGATCACGGGCGGTCTTCTGCGCATCGTCCCGGCCGAGGTCGAGACCGGCGCGATGGAGATGCTCGAGCGGGAGGCCGGTTCCAGCGACGAAGGAGAGGTCGCGTGACCGACAGCACCGGCGAGTTCCACGCCTCCGGGTACTGGTACCCCGACAGCGAGCGCGCCACCACGGTCGACGTGCTCAACATGCTGCGGCGCTACCGCAGTGCCGAGACGGCGATGCGCGCCCGGACGCGCGCGTCGATGGGCATGAACGAGACCGACCTCGTCGCCCTCCGGTTCCTGCTGCGCGAGCAGAAGGCCGGTCGCATCGTGCGGCCGATCGATCTGGCGCGCATGCTCGACATCTCCACCGCGTCGACGACGACGCTCATCGACCGGCTGGAGAAGGGCGGGCACGCGCGCCGCGAACCGCACCCGACCGACCGCCGCGCCGGCATCGTCGTGCCCACCGTGAGCAGCGACGACGAGGTGCGCGCGACACTCGGTGCCATGCACCGCCGGATGCTCTCCCTCGTGGACGACCTCACCGATGAGGAGCGCGTGGTCGTCATGCGGTTCCTCGTAGGGATGACCGCCGCGATCCAGGAGGCCGCCGAGGCGGACGCCGTGCACGGCGGCGCCGATCTCGTGGAGGAGCCGGCCTAGTCCGACGCGTTCCGCGGGCGCCGGGCGTCCAGGAATCCCGCGAGCAGCACGGCCACGAGCGCCGCGACCGGTGCCACCACGAGACCCACGCGCAGGCTCTGCGTCTCCGCCAGCCAGCCGACGAACGGCGGCGACAACAGGAAGCCGAGCCGCAGCAGCCAGGACACCACGGTGAGCCCGACCCCGGGCCGCAGTCCCGGGAGCTCGTCGGCGGCATGCATCGCGGCGGGGATGAGGGTGGCGATGCCGAAGCCCACGGCCGCGAACCCGAGGATCGTGCCGGGCACGCTCGGAAACAGCAGCGCGAGCGTCATCCCAACGGCGGCGATGAGGCCGCCGACCCGCGCCACCCAGCGCTGCCCGAAGCGATCGGTCATCGGATCGCCGAGCAGACGCCCGACGAACTGCGCGCCGACGAGGGCGATGAATCCGAGCGGTGCGACCGCTGCCGCCGCTCCCAGGGAGTCGCCGAGGTAGAGGGTGGCCCACGAGTTGCCCGCGTCTTCGGCGATGGCTCCGGCCATCGCGATGAGGGTCAGGGCGATCACGGCCAGCACCGTCCGCGCCGGAACGCCGCGACGGACCGCGGAGGCGATCTCCTCGGGTTCCGCCACCGCATCCTCCTCGGCCTCGTCGTCGCGGCCGGGCAGGCAGAAGCGGAGGGCGACGAGGGCGACCGTCGCGAACACCGCGGTCGAGATCCCCAGGTGGACGGCGAGCGGGAGCTGCAGGGCGATCGCGCCCGCGGCCATCACTCCGCCGAGCACCGCGCCGATGGACCAGATGGCGTGGAAGGAGTTGATGATCGAGCGCCCGTACCGCCGCTGCACGCGCAGGCCGTGGGCGTTCTGCGCGACATCGGTGATGGCATCGGAGGCGCCGCCGACGAAGAGAGCGATCGCGAAGAGGACGCCGTTCGGGGACAGCGCCGCTGCCAGCAGGCCGAGGCTCGTGAGGACGGTGCCGATGACCGCGATGCGCGCCGACCCGAAGCGGCGGATCAGCGTGGCCGCCAGGAGTCCGGCCGCGATCGCGCCGGCGGGGAAGGCGGCGAGCGCGAGACCGTAGCCGAGGTTGTCCAGGCCGAGGGCGGCCTTGATCTCCGGGTACCGCGGCAGAATGTTCGCGAACAGGGCGCCGTTCGTGAGGAACAGCGCCGAGACGGCGACGCGCGCGCGGCGGGTGGCGCGGTCCGCGGGCGCTCGTCGAATCGATTCGATGGAAGTCACGGATACGACCGTACCCTGTCTCCGGGGTGCTCGCGAGCGTGTCGCGACGGCGCGATGCTCCGGACGCAAGCCCGTTCCCCGTGTCGGCCCCGGGATCTACGCTCGGAGCATGAGCGAGCTCACCCAGCCCACCGGTCGCGAGGACGCCCTTCGGGCTGTCCCCCGCGACGACGGCTCCGCGCCCCGCGCCCTCGTGCTCGGCGCCACCGGCTACATCGGCGGCCGCCTGACCCCGCGCCTGCTGAACGCCGGCTACCGGGTCCGCGTCCTCGCCCGCGACGCCGTCCGCGCCGCCTCCTTCGGCTGGGGCGAGGAGTGCGAGATCTTCGAGGGCTCCGCCGACGACGAGCACGCCGTCGCCTCCGCGATGGACGACGTCGACGTCGTGTACTACCTCATCCACTCCATGTCGGCCGGCAAGGGCTTCGAGGAGAGCGACGAGCGCGCGGCGGCCACCGTTGCCACGGCAGCCGCCCGGGCCGGGGTGCGGCGGATCGTCTACCTCGGCGGCTTGCACCCGGACGACGTGAAGCTCTCCCCGCACCTCCGCTCCCGGGTCCACGTCGGCGAGATCTTCCTGGAGTCCGGGGTGCCCACCCTCGTCCTGCAGGCGGGCGTGGTGATCGGCTCCGGTTCGGCGTCCTTCGAGATGATCCGGCACCTCACCGATGTGCTGCCGTACATGCCGGCGCCGAAGTGGGTGCGCAACCGCATCCAGCCCATCGCCGTGCGCGACGTGCTGCACTACCTGCTCGGGGCGGCACGGGTCGGCGATCAGGTGAATCGCGCGGTCGACATCGGCGGACCGGATGTGCTGCGCTACGGCCAGATGATGAACGGGTACGCGGTGGAGGCCGGACTGCGGCAGCGCGCCATCGCCGCCCTTCCGGTGCTGACCCCGGAGCTCGCCTCGCACTGGGTGAACCTCGTCACCCCGGTGCCGCGCTCCATCGCCCGGCCCCTCGTCGCCTCGCTGCAGAACGAGTGCATCATGAAGGACCACGCCGTCGACGCGCTCATCCCGCGGCCCGAGGGCGGACTCACGCCGTATCGCCGGTCCGTGGCGCTGGCCCTCGGCCGGGTGGACGCGGACGCCGTGGAGACGAGCTGGCAGGACGCCGAGGTGACCGGCGCCCCGAGCGACCCGCTGCCGAGCGACCCCGACTGGGCCGGACGCACCGTCTTCACGGACAAGCGCTCCGTCGCGACGCGCGCGTCCGTCGCGGAGCTGTGGCGCGTCATCCTCGGGATCGGCGGGGAGAACGGGTGGTACTCGTCGCCGCTGCTCTGGGCGGTGCGGGGGCTCATGGACCGCGTGGTCGGCGGCGTGGGGCTCCGACGCGGACGCCGCAGCCGCACCGCCGCCCGCGTCGGGGATGCGATCGACTTCTGGCGCGTCGAGGCGGTCGAGCAGACCGAGGAGGGGCATCTGCTGCGACTCCGCGCCGAGATGAAGGTGCCGGGCGAGGCCTGGCTCGAACTGCGCGCGGTGCCCGACGGCGACGGCGCCCGCTACGAGCAGCGCGCCGTGTTCTTCCCCCGCGGACTCCTCGGCCGGCTGTACTGGCTCGCCGTGCTGCCCTTCCACGGGCTCATCTTCTCCGGCATGGCCGCCCGGATCACCGCAGCCGCCGAGACAGGCGACCACGCCGGTTCAGGCGTCCTGCGTGAGGACGTGCCTGACCCGGCGTGAGCGCCTGAGCTCTCGCGTTCAGTCCTTGTCGGCAGGGGCGTCCATCGCCGCATCGACGGCGGCGTCCACCTCGGCCGGCGGGATGATGTCGATCGCCTCGGTCGCGGCCTCGTACACCTCGGCGAGGGTGTCGTCGACGGTGTCCTCGTCGATCCAGGCGAGGTCGTCCTCCGAGTGGTCGTACTCGACGGGCACGAGCGCGAAGTCGTCGCCGTACTCCTCGAGCCCGGCCATGACGCTGTGGCGGACGGCGGCGCGGGCATAGCGGTCGCGCAGGATCAGCGGATCACGGCGCAGATCCTTCATGAACGCGATCATCATGAACGCCATGATGATCGCGAACGGCAGCGCCGCGATGATCGTCGCGTTCTGCAGCGACTGCAGGCCGCTCCCCTCGGCGCCGCTGACGAGCAGCACGGCCGCGATCACCCCGACCAGCACACCCCAGACGACGGCGACCCAGCGCGACGGCTCCGGGCGGCCCTGCTGGGACAGCGTGCCCATGACGAGTGACGCGGAGTCGGCGCCCGTGATGAAGAAGATCGCGATGAGGAGGATGAGCACGATGCTGGTGATGAGCGGGAAGGGCAGGTTCTCCAGCACCCCGAACAGCACCTCCTCCGGCGGGTCGACGGTGAGCCCTGCGCCGTCCATCTGCTGCTGGATCGCCGTGGTTCCGAAGATCGCGAACCACACGAGCGAGATGGCGGACGGCACCACGATGACGACCGACACGAACTGACGGAGCGAGCGTCCGCGGGAGATCTTCGCGATGAACATGCCGACGAACGGCGACCAGGAGATCCACCACGCCCAGTAGAAGATCGTCCAGCTCGACAGGAAGGCCTGCGCGGCCTCTCCCTGCGATGCGGAGCGGCCGATCATGGTCGGCAGATCGCCGAGGAACTGCACGGCGACCGACGGGATCACGTTGAGGATCAGCAGCGTCGGACCGACGAAGAACACGAAGAACGCGAGCAGGATCGCGACGACGGCGTTGATGTTCGACAGCGCCCGGATGCCCTTGGAGACGCCGGAGACAGCGGAGGCGATGAAGCACGCCGTGAGCACCGCGATGACCGCGATGAGGATGCCGTTGCCGAGCGGTCCGATGCCGCTGACGAGCTCGACGCCGTGGCCGATCTGCAGCGCCCCGAGACCGAGGGAGGCGGCCGTGCCGAACAGCGTCACGATGATGGAGAAGATGTCGATCGTGCGGCCGACCGGGCCCGTCGTGCGGTTCTCGCCGAGCAGCGGGGCGAAGATCGACGAGATCAGCGGCGTGCGGCCGCGGCGGTAGGCGCCGTACGCGATGGCTCCACCGACGAGCGCGTAGAACGCCCAGGCCTGCGGACCCCAGTGGTAGAGCACCTGGGCCTGCGCGGTGTGCATGGCCTCGAGGGTGTTCGCCTCGACGGTGCCCGGCGGCGGGTTCTCGAAGAACGTCAGCGGCTCGGCCGCACCCCAGAACACGAGGCCGATGCCCATGCCCGCCGCGAAGAGCATGGAGATCCACGAGAACATCGAGAACTCCGGCTCCTCGTCGTCGCGTCCGAGCGGGATGCGCCCGTACTTGCTGAAGCCGACGAACAGCATGAACACGAGGATGATCGTGGCGATGGTCGTGAAGAAGAAGCCGTAGTACTCCACGACCCAGGCAAGGACCGTGCTCGTGGTGCCGGCGAGGTTGTCCCCCGCGAACACGCCCCACGCGATGAAGGCGAGGGCGAACGCGGCGGCGACGCCGAACACGAGCGGGTCGGTGCGGTAGGTGCGCCCCGTCTCCTCCACCGACACCCCGGGAACCAGCGCCGGGTGCACGCTGCGCGGCGGGACCGTCGTGATGTCGCGGACGATCTTGCGCGCGGTCTCGGAGGCCTTCGCGGCTTGGCGGTGCGTCCCGGTCACGACGGCGTCGGTGCGCGGACGGGTCGGGGATCCTGCGGAGCGTTCGGTGGGCTTCTCGTCAGGCGTGTCCATGAGAGACCATCTTTCCACCTGTGCGGGCTCAGGCGGACGCGGGACATCAGGCACCCCCGGCGCGGGAGCGCCTGATTCCGCGCGATCGCCTGTTCTGGCGGGGCCGCCCGGCGGGATCTGGGCGGGGCCTGGCGGGTCAGCGGGGGCGGCGGCGACCCAGGAAGAGGGCGCCCAGCAGCGGGAGCACCGAGACCCACAGCAGGGTGATGCCCAGCGGCGGGAGCGGACCGACGAGCAGCGCCCCGCCGATGAGCATCGCCGCGAACAGGACCCCGGAGGCGATCCGCCGCGCGATACCCTCCAGCCGGTCGAGGCGGCGCTCCAGACGCGAGGTGTCGAAGGAGACGTTGCCGTCGTCGACGCGGGTGATGATGTCGTCGATGCGCTTCGGGAGCCGCCAGGTCGTGGCCGCGTTCGCCATCGCCTGCTGCGCCATGTCCTGCATGAGGGTGCCGGACTCGTCGCGGAGCAGCCGCGCGGCGTACGGCTCGGCCGCGTCCCACACGTTGAACGCGGGATCGAGGCCGCTGCACATGCCGGAGGTGAGGGACACGGCCCGGATGAGGAGCAGCATGTCCTCGGGGAGCTGCAGCGGAAGGCGCCGCACCATGTCGCCGAACTCCTCGGCGAAGTCGGTGAACTCCCGCGGGTCCACCCGGCTCAGCTCCGCGAACCCCATCCCGCCGAAGCGCGCGAAGAGGGCGGTCAGCGCCCGCTCCAGCTCGCCGGTGTCGGCCGTGGGGAGGAGTACGCCGATCTCCTTCGCCGCACGGACGAGGCCGCGACTGTCCCGCGCGGTCACCGCGATGAGGAGGGTCCGAAGTCCCTGCCGGAGGTTGTCGGAGACCTCCGCCATCATGCCGAAGTCGATGAACGTGAGCCGGAAGCCGCCCGGGGTCCCTGAGCCCCCCTGGACCCCTGAGCCCGTCGAAGGGACGGGCGTGACGAAGATGTTGCCGGGGTGCGGGTCGGCGTGCACGAACCGGTGCGTGAAGACCTGGTCGAACATGACCTCGGCGAAAGCGTCGGCGACCGCGGAGGGGTCGATGCCGGCCGCCCGGAGCGCCGCGGTGTCGTTGATCTTGATCGCCGTCACGTCGGACAGCGTGAGCACCCGGCGGGTCGTGCGCTCCCAGACGATCTCGGGGGCGGCGACGCGCGGGTCGTCGGCGAAGTTCTCGCGGAACCGCTCGGCGCTGCGGGCCTCGTGGAGATAGTCGATCTCCTCCATGCTCGTGACGGCGAACTCCTCCACGAGGGCGGGGGCGTCCACGCGGTCGGCCACGATCCGGACCCGGGTGAGCCACCGCGCGACCCGGCGGAGGGCGGCGAGGTCGACCGCGACGATCTCGTCGATGCCCGGGCGCTGCACCTTGACGACGACCTCGTCGAGCCCGGTGTCCTCCGCGTCGAGCGCCGACAGCCGGGCACGGTGCACCTGGCCGAGGGACGCGGCCGCGACGGGGGTGTCGTCGAACCAGGTGTACACCCGCTCGAGCGGCATGCCCAGCTCGGCCTCCGCGAGCGCCCGGATCTGCGGGGTGGGCACGGCGGGGACCTCGTCCTGCAGCCCCTCCAGCTCGGCCGTGATCTCGGGCGGGAGCACATCGAGGCGCGAGGACATGAACTGCCCGACCTTGATCATGAGCCCGCCGAGTTCGACCGCGAGCGTATGGAACCGCCGCGCGAACCGCTGCATGCGGCGGGTGCGCGTGCGCTCCGCGACGGAAGACAGCCCGAACCGCGGAAGGACGAGCTCGAACCACCAGATCTTCAGGAACTCACGGCTCGCGAACGACAGGATGCGGCGGTACCGGGCTCGGTGAGGACCCTGTGCCGCCGCTGCCGTCATCGCGTCATCCTTCCGCCGTTCCGCGCCGGACGCCGCACGACGCGGTCAGTCCTGGGCGAGGATCGTGTACAGCCTACGGCGGGCCTCGTCGAGCACCTCGATGGCCTGCTGCACCTGCTCCGCGGAGCCGCTGCGCCCGACCTGCGCGGCCGCGGCAGCGAGGTCGACCCCGGCCTTGGGCAGAGCGCTGTACCGGGCGTCGCGGCTGCGGTCCTTGTCGGAGGACGGCACCCACGGCGGGGTCTCGGTGCTCTCCGCGGCGACGGCCCGGCCAGCCTCGGTGAGGGCGTAGGTCTTGCGCCCGTTCTGCTCCTCGGCCTCGATCAGACCCTCGTCGGCGAGGAGCTGGAGCGTCGGGTAGACGGAACCTGCGCTCGGCTTCCAGGTGCCGCCGCTGCGCTCGGCGATCTCGTTGATGATCTGGTAGCCATGCATCGGTCGCTCGGTGAGGAGCGAGAGGACGGCGGCGCGCACATCGCCGCGGGCCATGCGCGACCCGCCGGAGGGACGCGACTCGAACGACTTACGGAGCTGGTCCATCGCCTCGAACAGCGCTCCGGCCGGACCCTGCGAGCCCCCGAAGAGGTTGCCGAGGCCGCCGGCGAAGTCGCCGCCGTTACTGCCGTTGCCGCTGCCGCCGAACGGGGTGGAGGGGAATGCGTTGTTCATGATGACCTCCCAGTCGTGAACGATACTCAACGATATATCGTTAACGCTGAATGCGGGGTGGGAATCCGGACTCAGGCCGGCGCCAGCACCGCGGCCCCGGTGACGGTCGCATCGACCCCGAGCTCCGCCGATCGCACCCGGGCTGTCGACGGCCCCGGCATCGCCGCCGCGCGGTAGGCGCGGGCGACCTCGGCGAGATACCGCTCCCCGATGGCCGCCACGCCGCCGCCGACGGCGACGACCTCGACGTCCAGGAGCGCCTGCGCCCCGGCGAGCGCGCGACCGAGGAACGCCGCCCCCTCCGCGATCACCTCCTCGGCGACCGCATCCCCGGCACGAGCGGCCGCGTCCACCTCCCGCAGCGTGCGCGCCGCGCCTGTGCGCTCGCGGTACGTCTGCTCCAGCGCCGGACCGGAGGCCACGGCCTCGACGTGCCCGACCCCTCCGCAGCCGCATCGACGACCGGCCAGTCCTGGCGGGAGGGCGAGCTCGGTGTGCCCGACCGATCCCGCCGTGCCGGTCACACCCGCGCGCAGACCATCCGGGAGGACGACGGCTCCCCCGATGCCGGTGCCGACCGTGACCATCAGCAGACCACGCGCTCCCCGCCCCGCCCCTGCCGTGGCCTCCGCGACCGCCGCCGCGTGCACGTCGTTGACGACGGCCACCGGGGCATCGAGGGCTCGGACGAGCGCCGCACGCAGCGGGAAGCCCGCCCAGCCGCTGATCGCATCGGTCGCGGAGCTGATGCCGCCGTCCTGATCGACCACGCCCGCGGTGCCCACGCCGACCGCCGCGAGCTGCTCCCCGCCGCGGATCACATCGATCGCATCGACGACCGCCCGCACGATGGCCTCGCCGCCCTCCCGGGCCGGCGTCGACAGGGTGTGCACGGCCGTGGCGCGACGGCGCGCCCCGCCCGGCTCCGCACGGAACCCCGCGACGGCGATCTTCGTGCCGCCGACGTCGACCCCGACGATCACACCCGCTCCCGGGCGGCCGGCGTCGCCGCGACGAATCGACGCGTGAGGGCGATGGGATCGGTGATCGCTCCGCCGACGACGACCGCGAAGGCCCCGGCGTCGAAGGCCGCGCGCACCTGCGCAGGGGTCTGGTAGCGCCCCTCGGCGATGGTCGGGATCCCCGAGGCGACGAGCGCGGCCACGAGGTCGAGGTCAGTGTCATCCTGACGCGGCGAGTGCGGGGTGTAGCCGGACAGGGTCGTGCCGACGACCGCGGCCCCCGCCTCCCACGCGCGCTCGCCCTCCGCGACCGTCGACACGTCGGCCATCACGGGCCGCCCCGTCGCCGCGGCGATCTCCCCGATGAGCCGGAAGTCCGTGCCGAGCTGCTCCGTCGTGGCGTCCACCGCGATGATGTCGGCACCGGCCTCCGCCAGCCCCGCGGCGAGCGCGCGTTCCGGGGTGATGACGTTGCGGACGCCGTTCCAGACCTTGTGGAGCCCGATGATCGGCGCATCGGTCACCGGTCGCACCCGACGGATGTCCTCCGGCCCGTTGAGCCGCAGGCCGCTCGCGCCGCCGAGCAGTGCCGACTCGGCGAGCGCGCCGATGACGTGGGTGTCTCTCGCGGGGGCACCAGCGGAGGCCTGAACCGAGGCGACGAGCCGGCCGCGGAGGAGGGCGAGGGATTCATGGGTCACTTGAGGGCTCCTGCACTGGCACCGCCGATGAAGAACTTCTGTCCGAGGAGGAAGATCGCCACGGCCGGGAGGGTGAACATCACGCACGCGGCCATGAGCGGCCCCCAGGCCACGTCGTTCTCCCCGAAGAAGGCGTACAGACCGATGGACAGCGTGTACGTCGACTGGTCGTTGAGGTAGATGAGGGGATTGAGGAAGTCGGTCCACGCCCAGACGAACTGGAAGATCGCGGCGGTCACGATGGCCGGGCGCGCCAGGGGCAGGACGATCGTCGCGTAGGTGCGGAACTCGGAGGCACCGTCCAGACGGGCGGCCTCGATGAGCTCGTCCGGCACCGCGAGGAGGAACTGCCGGATCATGAAGATGAAGAACGGCGTGCCCAGGAACGCGGGGACGATGAGCGGGAGATAGGTGTTCGTCGCCTCCAGCCCGTTCCACACGAGGAACAGCGGGATCAGCGTGACCTGCGGCGGCAGCATCATCGTGGCGAGCACGAGGATCAGGAGCGGTCGGGCGCCGCGCCACTTCACCTTCGCCAGCGCGTAGGCGACGAGCGGACACGAGATGACCGTGCCGAGGATGCTCATGCCGGAGACGAAGAGCGTGTTGGCGAGGTAGCGCCACACCGGGATCTGCGCGAACGCCTCGGCGAAGTTGGCCGTCGTCCACTCGGCGGGCAGCAGGGTGGGCGGCGAGGAGAACACGTCGCCGGGCGTCTTGAACGCGGTCGACAGCATCACCAGCAGTGGGAACAGGAACAGCAGCGCAAGCAGCGTCACCGCGATCTGCTGCCGGACGCGGCGGAGCGTGCGCCGGGTGCGACGGGGGCGCACCGGAGCGGAGATGTCAGCGTGCGCCATCGTGGACCCACTTCCTCGAGGTCGCGAGCACGATGAGGCTCACGACGAGCGTGATGATGAACAGCGTCCACGCCATGGCGGAGGCGTAGCCCATCTTCAGGAACACGAAGGCGTTCTGGTACAGGTACATCGCGTAGGACAGCATCGACTGCCCCGGCCCCGAGCCCGCCTGGTTGAGGCGCTCCTGCGACAGGATGTAGGGCTGCGTGAAGATCTGCAGGAACCCGATGATGCTCACGATCACCTGGAACAGGGTCACAGGGGAGACCGTGGGCCAGGTGACGTTCGTGAAGCGGCGCCACGCCCCCGCGCCGTCGAGCTCGGCCGCCTCGTACAACTCCTTCGGCACCTCCTGCAGGGCGGCGAGGTAGATGATCATGGTGCCGCCGACGGTCCACAGCGACATGAGGATGATGGCGGGCTTCGTCCACTCCGGCTGCTGCAGCCAGGCCGGCCCCTCGATGCCGAACCACGACAGGAAGTGGTTGATGAAGCCGTACTGGGCGTTCAGCAGCCAGCGCCACAGGTAGCCGCCGACGACGACCGGCACGATCGAGGGCAGGTAGACGAGCGCGCGGTAGAGCGGCTGGCCCCGCACGGGTGTGTTCAGCAAGTGCGCGCCGGCGAGCGCGATGCCGATCGCGAGCGGCACGCCGAACACGGTGAGCACGGCCGTGTTGGCGAGCGACTTCCAGAACACCCCGTCGGCGAACATCTGGGTGTAGTTGTCCAGCCCCACCCACTCCGGCGACTGGAACAGGTTGAAGTCGGTGAAGCTGTAGTACGCCGACGCCGCGATCGGATAGGCGAACAGGAACAGGAAGCCGACGATGAACGGCGACGCGAAAGCCAGGCCGATCAGCGTGGTCCGGCGGCTGCGGCGCCGCCGGACGGGAGCGCCGGGTCCGGCAGGAGCGTTCTCCTGCCGGACCCGGGGTGCTGTTGCCGTGGTCACGAGGACCGGCTCACTTCGAGGCGTAGGAGGCCATGCGCTCCTCGACGGTCGCGATCGCCTCCTCCGGGGTGGCGGTCAGTCGCACGACCTCGTCGAACGCGGTCGCGAGGTCGGTCGCGTACTCGGCGCTGTACGGACGGCTCGCCAGGGACTTCGCGTTCGGGGACGACGCGGCCTCCGCCCAGACGCCGAAGTCCTGCAGCTCGTCGAACGCAGCGCTGCCGGCGAGGGAGGAGCGGCCGGGGAGGTTGCCGAGCGCGACGGCGAACTTCTCCATGGGCTCGTCGCTCACGAGGTAGGCGAGGAACGTGGCCGCCTCCTCCTTGTGCTTCGAGTTCGCGGGGATGAAGAGGGTGCTCGCGGTGACCTGCGTGCTGTTCTCCAGGTCCGGCGAGGCGGCGGGGATCGCGGTCACGCCCCACTCGAAGTCGGGGGCGATCTTGGCGGCGCTGGCCGACCGCCACTCGCCGTCGATGATCATGGCGACCTGGCCGCTGAAGAACGGGTCCTGCGCGGAGAGGTACTCGCCCTGTCCGGACACGAACGTGGCCATGGCGTCGGCACCGACCGGCTCGATCACGTTGTCCTGATACCACTGCAGGGCCTCGAGGTTGCCGTCTTCCGCGGGGGTCGGGCCGTCCTCGCCGTCCCAGCTCCCGCCGAAGGCGTAGCCGAGGGTCGTGAGGGTGGTGCTGTCGTTCGCCGAGCCGAGTCCGAGCTGCGTGATCTTGCCCGACGCGTCCTTCTTGGTGAGCTTCGGGATGGCGGCGGCGAGCTCGTCCATCGTGGTCGGCGGGGTGACCCCGGCCTCCTCCAGGAGCTGCGGGTTGTAGAGCAGCTGGAAACTGTGGATGGCGATCGGCAGCGAGTAGATCTTGCCGTCGTAGGTCATCTGCTCCATGGCGCTGGGGACGAAGTCGTCGACGTCGATGTCCTCGGCGGCGATCGCCTCGTCGAGCGGCGCGAGGATGCCCTTCGAGGCCCAGGCACCGACGGTGTTGCCGAAGTTGTCGGAGATGTCGAAGGAGCCGTTCGACGACGACATCGACGTGAGCTGCTTCTGGGTGTCAGGGCTGGAGACGCCCGTGACGACGATGTCGTCCTGACTGGCGTTGAAGTCGGCGATGATCGCCTCCAGCGCCTTCGCCTCCTCGCCTCCCCACAGGTACGAGAACGTGATCTCGGTGGGGCCGTCCGCGTCGCCGCCGCCGCCGGCGCAGCCGCTCAGGGCGACGATTGTCGCCGTGCCCAGCGCCCCGGCGACCAGGACGCGTCGGCGCATGTTGTGCTTCACGTGCATGGGGATTCTCCGCTCATCGTTGACCGTGCAAAGGATTGGAATAGACCAATTAAGAACCGCTGAGAGGAGACATTGACACAATCCCGGGTGATCGTCAAGATTGGGTTAGTCCAAACGAGGGGGAACCATGGCGGCGATCGAGGGCCTCACGAAGCACGAACGCGTGCGGCGGCATCTGGAGAAGGTCATCGACCAGGGGCTCGCACCCCACGAGAAGCTGCCGACGGAGCGCGAACTCGCGGAGTCGCTCGAGGTGAATCGGCAGACGGTGCGTCGCGCCCTCGACGAGCTCGAACGGGACGGCCTCGTGTACCGGCTGCAGGGGGCTGGCACGTTCGTGAGCGCCTCGCGGATCAGCAAGGCGTTCGAGCTGACCTCGTTCTCGGAGGACATGCTCGCCCGCAACATGAGGCCCGGCTCCCTCTCCGTCGACGTGGGCACCGCGGCGGCCGGGCAGACCGCCGGATACGCCTTGAACCTCAGCCCGCAGTCGCCCGTCGTCCGGATCCGCCGGGTGCGGACCGCCGACGACATCCCGATCTGCCTGGAGGTGTGCTCGATCGCGGCCGACGCGGTGCCGGGCCTGGAGGACGGCATCGAGGGCGACTCGCTCTACGACGACCTGCGCACCCGTTTCGGCATCACCGCCGTGCGCGCCGACCAGGAGATCCACGCGGTCGTCCTCGACGAGGAGCAGGCGGCCGCGCTGCAGACGCCGCCGTTCTCGCCCGCCTTCCTCGTGAAGCGCACGACCTACGACGCCCGCAGCCGCCCGATCGAGTACGCCGAGTCGGTGTACCGCGGCGACCGCTACTCGTACCTCGTCTCCATCGCCCGCCCCTGATCCCCGATCTGCGACCCCCTTCACCGACGAAAGGCTCCTCGTGTCCGACCCGATCCTCCGCCCGCGCATCGCGCTGCTGCCCCTCGACGACCGCCCGGTGAACGTCAAGCTCCCGGGAGACGTCGCGGCCGTCGCGGGCGTGACCCTCGACGTTCCGCCCGCCGAGATCCTCCCCTCCTACCGGACCGCGGGCGATGCCGACGGGCTGGGCGCCTGGCTGCGCGAGCGTGCCGCGGACCCGGCCACCGTGCACCTGGTGGTGTCGGTGGACATGCTGCTCTACGGGGGACTCATCGCGAGCCGCACGAGTCACGACACCGCTCGCGACGTGCTGGCGCGCCTGGACGTGCTGCGCGAGGTGCGGCGGATGCGGCCCGACCTGCCGATCTCGGCGGTGTCGCTGGTGACCAGGGCGAGCAACTCCTACTCCGCGGCCGAGGAGCCGACCTACTGGACGGAGCACGGCAAGGAGATCCACGCGCTCGGCGGCGACGCGCACCGGCTGCTCGGCGAGACCGAGGTGCTGCCGCTCGACGCGCTGACCCCGGTGCCGGCCGATGTGGTCTCCGACTACTCGTCTCGGCGGCTGCGCAACCACATCGTGAACCTCTCCACGCTCGGCCTCGTGGAGGACGAGACCCTCGACTTCCTGGCGATCACCGCCGACGACACCGCCCCCTTCGCGGCGGGCAGCGCGGAGCAGGTGTGGCTCCGGCACTGGATGCGGATGCTGCCGTCGGGCCGGCGCGTGCTGATGTACCCGGGGGCCGACGAGGTCGGGGCCGCGCTCGTCGCCCGGGCCCTCGCGGCGAACGCCGGGGTGACCGCCTCGTTCTCGGTGGCCTGCGCGGACGCCGCCGGCATGGAGCGCGTCCCGCCGTACGAGAACATGTCGCTGGCGGCGTCGGCGAGCCGGCAGATCCGCGCGGCCGGGGCCGAGGAGGTCGCCGCGGGAGGCGACGTCACCCTCGTGCTGCACGCCCCGGACCCCGACCGGCACGACATGTTCCGCGGGCGGCCGGAGGTCGTCGACGTCGAGGCCGTCGCGGGGACGGTCGCACTCGTGCGGGAGCGTCTGGAGGCCGGGGAGCACGTGGCCCTGGCCGACGTGCGCTACCCGAACGGCGCGGACGAGGCGCTCGTGCGCGCACTGGCGGAGGCCGGACTGCTCGGGCGCCTGGAGGCCTTCGGCGGGTGGAACACCGCCGGGAACACGCTCGGCAGCGTCGTCGCGGTGGCCGCCGCCGGAGTGGTGGGCCGGGCCACCGGCTCCTTCGACGAGCGTGCCGCGCGGATCGCCCTGCTCACGCGGCTGCTCGACGATTTCGCCTACCAGGCCGTGGTGCGCACCGATGCGGGCCCCTCCCTCTTCCCCGACATCTACCCGATGGCCGAGGATGCGCAGGTCGCGACGGCCGAGCGCGTCATCCGTGCGGAGCTGACGGCCCTCCTGGAGTCGATGCTGCCCGCCGAGGACGTGCGGATCGCGGAGCTGACCCTCCCCTGGCGGCGCTCGTTCGAGATCGGTCTCACCCTGCACTGATCCTCCACGGCGGCGGCATACACCCGGGACCGCCGCGAGCCTGGCGCGCTCCACAGGAAGGGATGGTTGGCTGGAATCTCCGGCGGGGGAGATTCGGGCCGGTCACGATCACAGGGGGATGACGTCCATGAGCAGTGCGACCGGGGACGAGGCGGCCGGGGGCCGCGTGCGGGTGAGCGTGGTGGTGCCGGTGTTCCGGCCGAAGGCGTCGTTCGACGACCTCATCGCCTCGCTCGACGCGCAGACGCTGCCCGCGGGGTCCTTCGAGGTCCTGCTCTGCGACGACGGCTCCGGGGAGGAGACGGCCGCGCGGCTCGAGAGCATCGCGAAGGACCGTCCGCATGTGCGCGTGCTGTCGCTGCCGCACTCCGGGTGGCCCGGCACTCCGCGCAACCGGGGTGTCGAAGAGGCCAGAGGGACGTACGTGCAGTTCGTCGATCAGGACGACCGCCTCTACCCGCGGGCGCTGGAGCGGCTGTGCGACTACGCGGACGAGAACGGCTCCGATGTCGTGGTCGGCAAGGAGGTGGGCATCGGACGCAAGCTGCCCGCCAAGATCTTCCAGCGCGACATCCCGCACGCGGTGCTCGGGGAAGACCCGATCCTGGAGATGCTGACGCCGCACAAGATGTTCCGGGCCGCCTTCCTGCGGGAGAACGGCATCCGCTTCCCTGACGGGAAGGTGCGGCTCGAAGACCATCTCTTCGTGATGCAGGCGTACTTCGCCGCCGATACGATCTCGGTGCTCGCGAGCGAGCCCTGCTATGCGTGGGTGAAGGAGCCGGGGAGCGCGAGCTCGGCCCGCATCGAGCCGGAGTCGTACTTCCCGCATCTGGAGACCGTGCTCGACGTGGTCGAGGCGAACACCGAACCGGGGAAGGTGCGGGATCGGCTGCTGCGGCACTGGTTCCGCGGCAAGATCCTCAACAGGATCGCCGGGCGACGGATGGTGAAGTACCCGGCGGAGTACCGCGACCGTCTGCTGGACGTGGTCGTGCCGCTCACGCAGCGTCGTTTCGGACCCGGCGTGGACGCGGGGCTGTCGTTCCCGCAGCGCATCCGCGCCGCTCTGCTGCGCGCCGACCGCCGCGACGACCTGCTCGCCTTCGCCGCCTTCGAGGCCGAGACGACCTGCACCGCCGCCGTGACCTCGGCGCGCTGGTCGCGGGGAGGGCTGCAGCTGACCGTGCGCGTCCGCGTGCGCCGGAACGGCGAAGAGGCCTTCGTGTTCGAGACGGTCGGCTCGGCGGATCATCTGCTGTCCCTCCCGCTGTCGACGACGGAGGATCTTCCCTCGGGCCTGCTGAACGCCCGCAAGGAGCGCCGTGCCGACCGGGTCGACGTGGTCGCGCAGGACACCCCGGAGCCGGGCCAGGCCGCGGAGTCCACCGCGGGTTCGGAGCGCAAGGTCGGCGGGCGCCGACCGAAGCGCCTCGACGCGGTTCCCATCGCCGTGGACCCCATGAAGGTGTTCCGCGAGGACGGTGCGCGCGACGCCGATCTGTCGGTCGCGGTCCGCGTGGCCGGCTGGGTGTTCACGGCGCCGCTGACGGCCGCCCCGGACGTGGTCGCACACCTCGGCCGCTCGCCCCTTCTCGCGGGCCGGCGGGTCGAACTCGTGCGGAACGACGACGGCAGCCTGCGCCTGCACCGGGAATGGCCCGGAGGCGCCTGGCGTGACGCCCTGGCACGCACCGCGCGACGCGTGCGCTCCCGCCTCCGCCGCTGACAGCCCCACAACGCCCCGCGCCCGAACTCCCGCACCCGCGCACCGCACTCAGGCCGCGACATCGAAGCGCGCCCGTCCGCCCAGCCGGGGCGTCCGCCGCGGGTCGACCCACGCCGGCGGGAGGAACCATGGCCGGCCGGCCACACCGGAACCCTCGATGACGATCTCCCACCCGTTGTCATGGATGCGGTGGTGACAGGTCTCGCAGAGCAGGATCCCGTTCGAGAGATCGGTCGGACCTCGGTCGCGTTGCCACCAGCGGAGGTGGTGAGCCTTCGTCATCCCCGGGGGAAGCCCGCACATCGCGCACCCGCCGTCCCGCTCGACCAGCGCCAGGCGTTGGGCTCGGGTGAAGAGGCGCTTCTCGCGACCCCAGTCCAGGACCTCGCTCGCCCCGCCGAGCACGCAGGGGATGACGCCGCCACCGGCAGCCATCCGCCGCGCGGCACCGATGTCGATCACCTGGTCGAGCCCGTCGATCGTCGCCGACCCGGTGCCGACCTGGAGATCGTCGAGGGACACGCGCACGACCACCGTCGCCCCCGCGAGCGGCACCCGATCACCCTCGCACCCGAGCACATGCCCGCAGAAGAGGGCCAGCGCATCGGCCTGGATCATCGCGACCGAGCGCCGGTCGGCGTCCGGCGACCCGGCGTCAGGCGCATCGAGGCGGGCGGCGAACACGGCGGACACGTGCCCGCGGATCGCAGTGACGACCGGCGCCGCGGTCTCGGCATCGAGCTGCGCGTGCAGGTGCACCATGCCGTCACGCTCGAAGAGGCGCAGTCCGCGCCGAGCGCGCTGCGCCTCCGCCCGCGGCGCCACGCCGTCGGGGTCGAGCCACGCTTCGGCGCGGAGGACGAGTTTGCGCACCGCATCGAGCTCGAGCCCCTCGGCTGTGGCGGCCAGCACCCGCTCCGCCTCGGCGATGCGTTCCGCTCCCGCAGCCACGCGACACCGGTCCAGCAGGGCGACGAGGAGTGCAGCCGCCGGCGCTCCGAGGGCACCCGACGCGAGCGCTTCCCGGAGGAGCGGGTACCGCGCGGGCAGCGGCGCGCCGAGCAGATCGCTTCGCGGGGCGGTCGCCTCTCCCACCTTCACCAGACGCTGCGCCTCGCCCGTCGAGATGCCTGTCATCGCGGCGATGAGCTTCGCCGCCGTACGGTACCCGCGTTGCTTCGCCAGGCTGTCGGCACCGAGCTCGGCGCGCGACTCCCGGGCGATGCCGGCCGCCACGTCGACGTGCAGTGCATCGAGTCGGCGCCGCAGGAGTCCGATCGCGTCGGCGACGTCGACGAGCTGCGTGCGGGAGAGCTCAGGCGCATCACCCGCAGAGTCCCACGCCTGGTCGAGACGCTCCATCGCCTCGCGCAACCCGGACATTTTCGACATGCTTCATTTTATCTCCGAAGCGCCCGACTTTCGAAGCTTTGTTCTAATGGATGCCGGCATTTCGCCCCGGCCGACAGGGCACCTCGTCCCAGGTCCGACGCAGGCCCCCACCCGTTCACCTCATCGCATCCTCACGTTCACGCCGCGCGCCTATCTTGAGTGCGGACGCGCGACCGCGCTCACGAAACCAGACAATCTTTGTGCCTTCACCACAAGAACCGGTAGTGTCGCATCGACACACCTCGAAGGCGAGAAAGGGACGAACATGGCCGACAGGCAGCAGAGGCGCTGGGCGCTCATCGGATTGACGGCCGCGGCGGCGATCGCGCTCACCGGATGCACGGCGGGCGGCGACGGAGACGCGGGCGGCAGCGACGGCGGCTCCGGGGACACCCTCATCGTCTACACGAACTCCAACAGCGACGGCCGCGGTGAGTGGATCACCGAGAAGGCGGCCGACGCGGGCATCGACATCGAGATCGTGGGCCTCGGCGGCGCCGACCTGACGAACCGCATCATCGCGGAGAAGAACAATCCCGTCGGCGACGTGGTCTTCGGCCTGAACAACATGTTCTTCGAGCAGCTCAAGACCGAAGAGGCCATCACGGCCTACGAGCCGAGCTGGAGCGGCGAGGTGCCCGCGGACGCCGGCGACCCGAAGGACGGCGCGTTCTGGCCGCTCGTGGAGCAGGCGATCGTCACGGTCTATGACGAGAACCGCATCAGTGACGCGCCCACCGACCCCGACGACCTCTACACCGATGAGGAGTTCGCGGGCCGCTACGAGGTCAACCCCGCGCTCGGCCAGGCAACCCCGCAGCTCGTGCTCGCCAGCATGCTCACCCGTCACCTCGACGAGGACGGCGACCTCGGCGTGAGCGACGAGGGCTGGGACCTGGTGAAGTCGTACTACGCCAACGGCTCCCCCGCCGTGGAGGGCACCGACCTCTACGCCCGCATCACCCGCGACGAGGTGGACTACGGCGTGCTGCCGTCGAGCGGCATCTCCGCCCGCGACGAGGAGTACGGCACCAGCACCGGCATGATCGTGCCCGAGTACGGCGTCCCCTACGTGACCGAGCAGATCGCACAGATCAACGGCACGGACAACGAGGACAAGGCACAGGAGTTCATCGACTGGTTCGGCAGCGCCGAAGTGCAGGGCGAGTTCGCCGCGGAGTTCAACGCCATGCCGGTGAACGAGGGCGCGGTCGAGAAGGCCAACCCCGAGGTCGTCGAGCTCATGGGCACGCTCGACCGTCAGGACATCGACTTCGGTTTCGTGAGCGAGAACCTCGGCGCCTGGGTCGAGAAGGTCACGCTCGAGTACATCGGCTGACCCGCGCAGTCCCGCACCGGCAGAGAGAGAAGACGATGATCCGTTTCGACGACGTCGAGGTCGTGTTCGGCGACCACCGTGCGGTCTCGCACCTCGATCTGGAGATCCAGGAGGGTGAGTTCTTCACCCTCCTGGGTCCGTCCGGATGCGGCAAGACCACCGCCCTGCGCACGCTCGCGGGGTTCATCGAGCCGACCGGCGGCCGCATCCACATCGCGGGTCGCGACGTGACCCGCGTGCCGAGCGAGAAGCGCGGCGTGGGCATGGTGTTCCAGAACTACGCGCTGTTCCCGAGCATGAACGTGCGGGAGAACATCGCGTTCGGCCTCTCGGTGCAGAAGGTGTCGAAGGCCGAGCAGCGGCGGCGCGTGGACGAGGTCGCCGACCGCACCGGGCTCGCCGCGTCGCAGCTCGAGAAGAACGTGGCGGAGCTGTCCGGCGGCCAGCAGCAGCGCGTCGCCATCGCCCGGGCGCTCGCGCTCACCCCCAGCATCCTGCTCCTGGACGAGCCGCTGTCGAACCTCGACGCCAAGCTTCGCGTGCAGCTGCGCGAACAGCTCAAGGAGCTGCAGCACGAGGTCGGCGTGACCACCGTGTACGTCACCCACGATCAGGAGGAGGCGCTCACCCTCAGCGACCGCATCGCGGTGCTCGACGCCGGGACGCTGCAGCAGGTGGGCACGCCGGAGGAGATCTACGACCGCAGCGCGACACCCTTCGTCTGCCGGTTCATCGGCGAGAACAACCGGCTCAGCCCCGCGCAGCTCATCGCGATCGGTGCCGGCCTCGACGCCACGGCCGAGAGCTACGTGCGGCCGGAGAAGCTGCACCTCGCGTCGCCGTCCGCGGCCGCCGCCGGAGGCACGGCGTCGCTCGACGGCACCGTCGCGGAGCGCACGTACCACGGCAGCCACAGCGTCTACACGGTGTCGGCGGCCGACGGGACGCTCCGGGTGAGCGTGCCGGCAGCGGCGAGCGCGCACCGGTGGGACGTCGGCGACGCCGTGCGCATCGACGTCGACCCGCGGTGGATCCTGCAGTACCCGGCGGCGTGACATGAGCGCTCCGCAGAACGACTCCCGCCCGGTGCCGCCGCCGTCCGCGGCCATGACCGACGCCCCCGGCGCCCTGACGACCGAGGCCGCCGAGGCGGGCACCGCGACGAAGCCCCGCCTCCGCCGCGGACGGCCCGGCAGCGTGCGCGCGATGCTCCGCTCGCCGCTCGCCTGGGTGACCGGCATCGTCGTGATCTGGTTCGCCGCCGCCTTCCTCGTGCTGCCGAACGCCGAGCTGCTCGCCGCGACCTTCTTCCCGGACGGCCAGTTCAGCATCCGCGCCGTCGAGAAGCTGCTCGGCAGCGAGCGCGCGCTGAAGACGCTCGGCAACAGCTTCCTCCTCGCGATCACGCTATCCGTCACGGTCAACGTCGTCGGGGTGTTCATCGTGCTGGTGACGCAGTACTTCCAGGTGCGCGGCGCCAAGCTCCTGTGGCTCGGCTACGCCACGACCCTGATCTACGGCGGCATCGTGCTCGCCGCCGGCTACAACTTCATCTACGGCAAGTTCGGCTTCATCACGAACCTGATGGTGAACATCTGGCCGGACATGAACCGGGACTGGTTTTCCGGCTACTTCGCGGTCGTGTTCGTGATGACGTTCGCGACGACGACGAACCACATGCTGTTCCTGTCCTCGTCGCTCGGCAAGGTGGACTACGCGTCGATCGAGGCGGCGAAGCTCATGGGCGCCTCGACCTGGACGATCCTGCGTCGCATCGTGCTGCCGGTCATGAAGCCGATGCTCTTCGCCGTCACCGTGCTGACCTTCCTCATCGGCCTCGGGGCCCTCACCGCGCCCCTCGTGCTCGGCGGCCCGGACTTCCAGACCGTCGCCCCCCTCATCATCGACCTGTCGCGCAGCCCGATCACGCGTGACATCGCGGCGCTGCTGGCGATCGTGCTCGGTGTCGCGACGATCATCCTGCTCGCGATCATGAACCGCGCCGAGAAGTCCGGCGTGTACTTCTCGGTGGCGAAGGTGGCGACGCCGATCCAGAAGCAGCGGATTCGCAACCCGTTCGCGAACGCCGTCGTGCACGTGGTCGCCTACCTGCTCTGGGTGATCTACCTCATCCCGGTCGTGCTCATCGTGATCTTCTCGTTCGTGGACGCGCGGAGCATCCTCGCCGGATCCATCACGCTCGACAGCTTCACACTCGACAACTACATCACCGTGTTCTCCAGCGCGGCGGCCCTCCGACCGTTCATCGTGAGCGTCGTCTACAGCGCCCTCGCCGCGGTCATCGTGGTGGGCGGGCTGCTGTTCGTCGCGCGGATGATGCAGAAGCACCGCAACCTGCTCACCACGGCCATCGAGTATGTGCTGCACATCCCGTGGATCCTGCCGATCGTGCTGATCGCGCTGGCCTTCGTGATGGCGTTCGACGCGCCGCAGCCGCTCGTGGGCAACATCGTGCTCACGGGGACGCCGGTCCTGCTGCTCGTCGCGTACATCTGCGTGAAGATCCCGTTCACGCTGCGGCTGCTCAAGGCCGGGTTCGCGTCCGTGCCGGACTCCCTGGAAGACGCCTCGCGCATCCTCGGCGCCCGCTCGCTGACCACGTTCCGGCGCGTGCTGATCCCGCTCGTGCTGCCGACCGCGGCCGCGATCACGGCGCTGAACTTCAACAGCCTGCTCGACGACTACGACGCCGCGATCTTCCTCTACCACCCGCTGTACAAGCCGCTCGGCGTCGCGATCCAGGAGAGCACGCGCGGGGAGAACAACCTCGACGCGATGCCCATCACGTTCGTCTACACCGTGCTGCTCATGATCATCATGGGTGTCACCATGTATCTCGTGTATGGACGAGGTTCGCGCGCCGGAGCGCCCCGCCGACGGAAGCAGCGCGCATGAGCGGGGCGGATGCCGGGACACCCGCCCTGCGGGTCACGATCAGCGACGTCGCCGCGGCGGCCGGGGTGTCACGCGCGACGGCGACCAGGGCCTTGAAGGGCGAGGGCCGGTTCGCGCCGGAGACACAGGAGCGCATCCTGGAAGCGGCCGAGCGGCTGGGGTACGTGCGCAACACGATGGCCGCCGAGCTCGCCGCCGGACGCACCGGCACCGTCGGTCTCATGCTGCGCGATGCGAGCAACCCCGCGTACGGTCTCCTCTTCTCCCGGTTGCAGGAGGAGGCGCATCAGCGCGGCCTCGACCTCGTGACCGTCACGATCGGCGCCGACGAACAGGGCGCCAAGCAGGTGAATGCGCTGCACCGACTGCTCGGCATGCGCGTCGCCGGGCTCATCGTCGCCACCGGCGGCATCTCCGCGGCGCAGCTCGAGCCGTTCGCCGACCAGGTGCCGATCCTGCGCGCCGGGCGCGTGGAGTCGGCGGGCCGCATCCACACCGCCCACTACGACGACGAGGGCCACGGACGTCTGCTCGCGGAGCACATCGTCGCGCTCGGTCACCGGGCCGTGGTCGTGCTCGCCGGAAGCCCCGAGGCCTCGTACCCCGAGCACCTGCGCGCGCTCGCGATGCAGGAAGTGCTGACCGCGGCGGGCGTCGCCGTGACGATGATCTCGGCCGGCGCGCGTCCCGACGACGGCGTCGACGAAGCCTTGGCAGCCGTGCACGCTGGGGCGACCGCGGTGATGTGCGCCTCGGACTACCGGCAGCTCGCCGTCATGCGCGCCGCCCGCGCGGCCGGGCTCCGCGTGCCGGAGGACGTGAGCGTGACCGGGTGCGACGGCATCCTGCCCGGCGCCGATCTGCTCGGGCTCACCACGCTGCGGATCCCCGTGGAGGCGGTGGCCGCGGCCGCCGTCGAGACCATGCAGCAGCTGCTCACCGCGGACGAGCCGGAGACGCTCGTACGCCGCTCGTTCACGGGAGCCCTCGTCCCGGGCTCCACGGCCGCCGCCGTCTGACATCTGCCCCGACCTGCCTCCGTCCGCCGACCAGGAAGAGACATGATCCTCACCGAACACCCTCGCCCGTCGCACACCTTCGTGCACATCTCCGACACGCACCTGCCCGGTGAGCGGTCGCCGCTGTACGGCAGCGGGGCCGACGCCGACGCGAACCTGGCGGAGATGCTCGACCGGCTCGTCGCCTCGGGGCTCCGTCCCGACGCGCTGCTGTTCACGGGGGATCTGACGGACCGGGGCGATGCCGCTGCCTATAAGAGACTGCGCGAGCTCGTGACGCCCGCCGCTGAGGCGCTCGGCTGCGAGGTCGTGTGGGCGGCCGGCAACCATGACGACCGCCGTGCCATGCGATCGGAGCTCGGACTCGCGGGGGCGGGTGATGAGCCGATCGTCGAGGTGCGGTGGTTCGGAAGGATGCGCGTCATCGTCGTCGATTCGACGGTGCCCGGCGCGCATTGGGGGGAGGTGCCGTCGTCGCAGCTGGACCGGCTGGAGGGAGAGCTGTCGACGGCGGCACCGCAGGGCACGCTGCTGCTCATCCACCATCCGCCCCTGCCCACGGTGCTCGACCTCGCCGTGACGGTCGAGCTGCGGGATCAGGACGCGCTGGCCGCGGTGCTCCGGGGGTCGGACGTGCGGGGCATCCTGTCGGGGCACGTGCACCATCCGTCGTTCGGCACCTTCGCCGGGATCCCTGTCGCCGTGGCCTCGTCGAGCGCGTACGGACAGGACCTCGCGCAGCCCGTCGGCGCCACCCGCGGACAGGACGCCGCACAGGGCTACAACCTCGTGCACGTGTACGCCGACACCATCGTGCACTCCGCCGTCTCGCTCGAGCGCGGGGCGGACGTCGGGGAGCCGGTCGCCGCCGACGAGGCCGGACGACGGATCGCCGGCGTCGGGATCGACTGGCGGGACTAAGCCGTCACGAGGTCGTCATCGGCGTCACCTCGACGTCGATCGAGCCGAACGGGAACGGGCTGAACACGGTCCAGGAGTCGCCGGTGAACTGCTCGAGCGGGATCAGCGCGAACCAGACGTGCGAGACGACGATCGCGACCACCACGAACAGTCCGACTCCGCGCAGGGTCCACTCCAGGGTGCGAAGCGCCGTGCGCTCGTCGGCCGCCTTCATCACCCGACCGAGCGCGAGCAGCACGACGACGGCGATGGCGATGTAGACGAGGGGGCTCGGCGCGAGGGTGAGCTGGATGCACTGCGGAGCCTCGTCGACCGGCTGGCCTGCGGAATCGATGAACCCGCCGTTCGCGTCGACGCCGCCGGGGCAGATGCCCTTGCTGGCGGTCATGAACACGGGGTAGAGGAACGCGGTGATCAGCGACCAGAGGAGGACGCGGCGGATCGCGGCGATGACCACGACGCCGGGGAGCGCGGCGGATGCCGTGTCCGGGGCGGTGGAGGGGGCGAGCGACATGCGGGGCTCCTTCGGGGCGGTCGTGTTCATCCTGGCGGATGTGTGGGGCGGGTGGAAGGGGCGCGGGGTAGGCGACTTGCGCATCAGTCCTAGGCTGGAACGTCTGCCTCCTCTCTGAGACGCCTTCCACTGGAGCGCCATGTCTGCAACGACGGTCGACGACCGCGCCCGCTATCGAGCCCACCCTTCGGTGCTCGATGCGCTGAAGAACCCACGACTGCTGACGCGAGAGGTGCTGGCCGGGCTCGTCGTCGGACTCGCGCTCATCCCGGAGGCGATCGCGTTCTCGGTGATCGCGGGGGTGGACCCGAAGGTGGGGCTGTTCTCGTCGTTCATCATGGCGGTGTCGATCGCGTTCCTCGGCGGGCGACCGGCGATGGTGACCGCGGCGACCGGTGCCGTGGCGCTCGTGATCGCTCCCGTCGAGCCGACCTACGGGCTCGACTACTTCATCGCGACGGTCATCCTCGCCGGAATCTTCCAGGTGGTCCTCGGGGTGTTGGGCGTCGCGCAGCTCATGCGGTTCATCCCCCGCAGCGTGATGCTGGGGTTCGTGAACGCGCTGGCGATCTTCGTGTTCAGCTCGCAGTTCCCGCAGCTGATCGATGTGCCGTGGTTGGTGTATCCGCTGGTGGCGCTCGGAATCGTCGTGATGCTCGTGATGCCGAAGCTCACCAAAATCGTGCCCGCGCCGCTCGTGTCGGTGGTCATCGTGACGGGCGTGGTGCTCGCGTTCGGCATCGCCGTGCCGACTGTCGGCGATCAGGGTGAGCTGCCGCGGAGCCTGCCCTCGCTGTTCCTCCCGAACGTTCCGCTGACGTGGGAGACGTTCACGATCATCGCGCCGTTCGCGCTCGGGGCCGCGCTCGTCGGGCTCATGGAGTCACTGCTCACCGCGAAGCTCGTCGACGAGATCACCGATACCCACTCGAACAAGACGCGTGAGTCGTGGGGGCAGGGTGTCGCGAACGTCCTGTCTGGAATGTTCGGCGGCATGGGCGGGTGCGCGGTGATCGGTCAGACGATGATCAACGTGAAGGCCTCGGGCGCGCGAACCCGCATCTCGACGTTCTGCGCCGGGATCTTCCTGTTCCTCCTGGTCGTGGTGTTCGGAGACTTCGTCGGGACGATCCCGATGGCGGCGCTCGTCGCCGTGATGATCATGGTCGCGATCGGGGCGTTCGACTGGCACAGCGTGCGGCCGTCGACGCTGAAGCGGATGCCGAAGAGCGAGACGTTCGTCATGATCGCGACGGTGGTGCTGGTGCTGATCACGCACAACCTGGCGGTGGGGGTCGTCGGTGGGGTGCTCGTTGCGTCGGTGCTGTTCGTGCGGCGGGTGGCGCACTTCGTTTCGGTTCGTCGAGTTCCGGGGCCGGCGGGCGATGTGGTGACGTATGTCGTGGAGGGGGAGCTGTTCTTCGCGTCGAGCAATGACCTGACGACGTTGTTCTCGTATACCGAGGACCCGGCTCGGGTCGTGGTGGATCTGTCCGGGTCGCATGTGTGGGATGCGTCGACCGTTGCCGCGTTGGATGCGATCGAGACGAAGTACGCGAGCCTGGGGAAGACGGTGGAGATCGTCGGGATGAATGACTCGAGCGGGACGATGCACGGGCGGCTGACGGGCGGGTTCGAGTCCCGTTCGACGCCGGTGCGCTGACTCGACATAGGGACCGTCGCGCAAACCTGCCGCGCGAACCAGGTCGATGTAGTCGGACCATGGCAGCGAAGCCGATGCTCCTCGCCACTTCACCGGCTCCTGGTGGGCAGAGAGATCTGCCGCACGTTCGCCCTACGAGGCGCAACGCTGTGAAGTGGGACGCGATGCGGCTCGGGGTCCCCGTATTGTTCGACGACATCTGGAAAGACGAGCCTTGGAAGTGGAGCCGCAGGGCACCGGCAGGCCGCCGAGGAACGCAACGTAGCCGACGCCGCGCTACAACGGGCGACTTGCCGCGACCTCACGATCGCGGTCTACGGCTCAGCTTCGCGAGCGCGTGCAGTCACGAGTCTGCTGACGCCATTCCCTCCATCCGACCGCTTTACGCCCACCTGCGCCGGCAGGATGACTCGATCGCCAGGATTGTGGTGAGCGCGGCCGGACATCCATCTAGTTACGTTGATGCTGGGTCAACTTGATGCGTGCGGCGACTCGCGGATGGCTTGCGCCGTCCTCAGATCAGCGCATCAGCGAGCAGATTGCCGATCGCCCTGCCCAACGGAATCGGCACGGCGTTGCCGATCTGTCGGGCGATGGCGGTACGAGAACCCGCGAACCGGTAGTCGACAGGGAACCCTTGCAGCACTGCTGCTTCATAGTGCGTGATGGCACGGTCGGCGAAGGGATGCAGATAACGACCCTTCTCCGGTTTGAAGAACTCGGTCCTGATCGTCACCGACGGCTTGTCGAGATGAAGCCGACCCATCACGTCGCCGGAGCCGGACTTATGCTTCCGCCAGCACGGGGCGAGAAGCTCATCCGGGAGGTCGAAGCGATTGCCGCCCGGTGGGATCTCCGCGAATCGTCGAAGTGAGATGTCGGCGTAGTCACGCCCGACGTGGAGCTCTCGCGATGACCACCAACCGCGGTGATCACGGCCGTCGATCTTGACGCGACGATCATCGAGATGGAGGCCAACCCCGTGCGAGATGCCCGAAAAGGCCTCGCCCACGCTGATGTGCTCGTCACGATGATGGCTGGGCTTCGGCAGTCCGGTCTCCGGCATGTCACGATGGCGCCCGATCAGGATCGCGCGCCTGCGCGCCTGAGGCGTGCCGAAGTCCGCTGCATTCAACACATCCCATTCGAACGAGTAGTCACGAAGGATGCCGTTGCTCTCCGTTGATTCCGTGAGTGCTCGGAACTGCGGGGACTTGGCGAACACCGCGACGTTCTCGAGCACGAAGTACTTCGGCTGCGCGCGGATGATCGTCTCTGCGTACTCCCTCCAGAGAGTGTTCCGCTCGTCTTCGACGTTCTGCTTCCCCAGCGTCGAGAAGCCCTGACACGGCGGCCCGCCGACGACGATGTCGACCGACGGCACCACTTCATCCTGCAGCCAATCCTCGATCCCCCCCTGGAAGGTGATGCCCTCCCCATGGTTGAGCGCGAAGGTCGCGGCCGCGTCTCGGTCCTTCTCGACAGCACGCACGACATCGAATCTCGACGATGCCTCGTGCATCCCCTGCGTGAGGCCACCTGCGCCGGCGAATAGGTCGAGGACGGTGATGGCGTTCCCCAACGGTGCCTCCCGGGCGTTCGAGACCCGCAGTGCAGAACGGGTCGATCTGATCCTACGACGTTGCAGTATTGACGGATGGAGACGTCGCCGGCATCCGCGGGATCCGATTCGTGGGCGAGCAGTCCGGGAGCGAGAGCGAGCATGCGCGCTAACCGTGGACGCGATACGGGACCGGAGATGCTCGTACGACGCCTCGTCCATCGGTCCGGTCTCCGATATCGCGTCAGCGCTCGTCCTGAGCGAGACCTGCGCCGCACCGCCGACCTTCTGTTCCGACGGGCTCGGGTCGCTGTGTTCCTTGACGGCTGCTTCTGGCACGGGTGTCCTGATCACCATCAGTCTCCGAAATCGAACGCGACGTTCTGGTCTGACAAGGTCACGGCGAATCGAGCTCGCGATGCCGACACCACCCGTGTCCTCAGCGAACGAGGTTGGTCGGTCGTGCGCATCTGGGAGCATGAGATCCGGACGGACGCACATGACGTGGCCGCCCGGATCGTCAGGGAAGTGCGACGGAGGTCACCCGACCCGTTGCCCGAGAAGGGTGTCGAGAACGGGACCGAAGAACCCGGTCACGTTTCCGCCCCCGACGACGAAAGTCCTGTCGAGTAGGAGGTTCGACGACTCGCACGACGTTTCGGGGGCAAGACTGCACGCGTGGCATGCAGCCAGGTTGAGGCCGTCGATGCTCTGCGGTTCGGATTCGGAGCACACCGGATCGTTCGGGCACCACGCGGCCTGCTGGAGCGCCGCCACGATGCCCTCGACGAGGAGGTCCGGTTCACCCTGCCTCACAAGTCCCCCAAGAGTGCCCTCGACGTCCGACGTGGTCGTGTAGATGAAGATGCCGTAGTCACCCTCCGACTCGCAGTAGATGCGCTCCTTGAGCGAGGCGGCTGTGTACCCGCTGGTGAACGCGAGTTCGCGCATCAGCAGATGCGCGAAGGAGTGGAGCAGCACGTACTCGGCGGAAGCCAGATGAAGCCGCCGACCCAGCACAGAGTGGTTCTGATGATCGAGAAGCGTGGCCGCCAACTGCTGCACTGCCGGCTGATCCGCCCATCTCTTGACGGCCGGGGGATCGAATCGGATGAAGATGCCCTCGCCGTATCCCTCGGCGGCCGGCAACCACGTCTTCTCGAAGGACTGCGTGGGCACCGCCGCGACCGCCGTAGCGTCCGGCGAGTAGCGGCGGAAGCCACGCACGGCGCGCACGTCGCGGAGGCGGTCGATCAGCACCACGTCCTTCACTCGCGCGACGACGCCGTCGACCGCATCGATGCCCTTCGGGTGCAACTTGATCGCACGCGTGACGAAGTCCTCGGTCGGAGTCTTCCCCGTCACAGCGCCCACGAATGCCTCGAACTCGTCAGCCTGGAGCGTGCTCATGATCTCCCGGCGCTCGCCGGGCGAGTCATCGACCTCCAGCAGCGCCTCGATCTCAGCGGCCGGCACGCCGAGGTCTGCGACCATCTGCGTGATCATGACGTCGCGTACCGGTGACGGAGCTCCCCGAAGCCCTTCGAACATCGCGTGCCCGCGGATGGCGTCCTCGTTCTCCGACGCCCGACTCGGCACCGGTGGGATGTCGATGGCGCTGACGGTCTCACTGAAATGCAGGCTCGTGGCCCCACGTTGCTGGGCGTCGAGCGGCTTCCCACAACCGGTCCACTCGTACTCCCACGGCTGCGTGCCGGTGCACTTGAATCCGTCCTTGGCCAGAGCATCGCGGCGCAGCTCTCCGAGTGAGCGGCGTGATCCGCATGCGTCGCACGACACCTGCAGGCTGCTGAGACCGTCACCCGCGCCCTCGAGCGTCTTGAACCGCAGCTTCTCCGCCGACTTGCATTCTCCTTCGGATCCGCGGTGCACCCAGTCGGCCCACGGGACGTCGCTCAGGTGACTGTTCTCCGTGCACACGAGGACGAATCGCATCGGCACCAGACGTCCGTCGCAGGACACCTGAGTGCAGTGCGGCACTCCGCCCGTCTCGAGACTCGCGCTCCACTTGATCAGTCGTCGACAGACCTGACAGAACAACCAGCCGGGGAACCTGACCAGTTCCAGACCTGGCACGGAGCCCTTCTCCGGCTCGTGCGTCGTAGGAGCCGCCCACAGCTCCTGCACGTGCAGCGCATCGGCCAGACGGTCGGACTCCACGCGCTCGCGCACCTTCGGCGAGGGCCAACGATCACCCGTCGGCACCATGAAGGACTGACCGAGGATGTCGACGATCGCTCCCGGCCCGTAGGGGGCGACAGTCTCCGATGCTCGGATCGTCTTCACCGTCGACTCAGCCATTCCGCTCTCCCTTCGCCCGCACCTTCACGACTCTGTCCACGTTCCTCATCGAGTTCATCACCGGCCAACCGACGCCGGGCTCCGTGAACTGCCGAAGCAAGCGCTCGTCCTGGTTCTTGGACTGATAGACGAGGGACTTGCCGGCCGATTCAGTTCGCTCCCTGGCCTCGACCCATTGGAGCACCGCGTCATCGATCTCCTTGCCGACCTCCACGGCTTCGCGTGGATCCGCGCACAGGACATGTTGCTTCAGCAGGGAGACCGCCTTCTTGACGCCGGCCGAGTCCGGGTCGAAGTGGGCGGCATCCGCGTTGCCGTTGCGTCCGACTCCGTGCCTCACGAGTATCACCAGCGCGGCATGCAGTGCACGACGTCGAGCCTGAAGCGACCAGGGTGTGACGCTCGAGGGCTCCACGAACCGATAGTAGGAATTGTGGTAGGCCTGGAATGATTCGAACACCGAACGATCACGCGGTTTCCCGGCTCTGAACATCGTCACGACGAGCCCCGGTGTCGATCCTCGCCCGACGCGCGAGGTCGCCTGGATGTATTCGGCGGTGGTCTTCGTGTGACCGTTGACGAGCATGACGCCCAGGCGCTGCACATCGATGCCGACCGACATGATGTTGGTCGTCGCGAGGGCGTCGATCACTTCGGGATCCTCGGGACCACGCTCGAGCCGATCCAGAAGGCGCACGAGTTCCGCGGAAGGCACATTGCCGTTCAATTCCTCGACACCGTCCGGTCCGATCACGCGGGTCGGACGGTCGCCGCCCGAGCGACGGAACAGGTTGCTCTGCACGTCGTCGCGAAGGATGGTCACGGTCCTGCCGAGCTCTCGCAGGCTGTTGTGATACACCGCGAGGGTCCAGTAGCGATCCTTCGCCATGCCCTCTAGGCCGGTCGACACCGGCGCGTCGAGCAGCTCCGTCGCGATCTGACCGATGGCCCACGACGGCGTGTGCGCCTGCGGCATTATTCCGAGGTACAGGCGACCGGCCGCCTCGGGATCAGGCTCGGAGAAGTGGTTGTCCTCCGCACGAAGACCTGCGGGCGGGAACGCCTCGACCCTCTTCGCCATCAGACCCCTGACCTGCTCTCTCGACGCGCGCGTCGTCGCGGTCGACGCCACAACCTTCGGGGCTGTGCCGTTCCACTGCAGAAGCGCTCCGATCGCTGCTTCGTAAACGCCCACGATCGTCCCGAGAGGCCCGGAGAGGAGGTGCAGCTCATCCTGGATCACGAGTGACGGCGGATCACAGACCGTGTCGATGCCGAACATACGAGCGCCGTCCGAGATCCACGCGAGGCGCGCGAGCTTGTCGACGGTCGCGACGAGCATGGTGGGAGGATTCGCGTAGATGCCCTCGTCGACCACCTGCACCGGAAGCGTGGAAGAGAAAGGACAGTCATCGGCGGGGCAGAAGAACTCGAACCCGTATGCGTCCGCCTTGACCCCGTAGGCGCGATCCTTCCCACTCTTGTGCTTGGGCATGATCGGCGTCGCGCACCAGGGACACTGCAGCAACTGAAACGGGTTGTCCGGCTTGCTCTGCTGGCGCACTTCCCGCAGCTGCTTCTCGGCCTGCTTGAACGTGCCCGGGGTCGTCGTATTACCGAGCCAGAGGCCGATCGAGAAGTCGGGCATACCGTCGAGCCGCTCATCGTCGAGACGCATCAGTTCGAGCGCGCAGATCAGCGTGGCTGCTCGCTGGAATTGCTGCGCGGTGAGAAGACGCATCGTGTAGCGCGTGAGCACGGCCATGCCTCCGCCCTTGACTCCGCGCGCCAACCGACGTCTGATCATCTCGATCGCGGCGAGGCCGAGGTAGGCTTCGGTCTTTCCCCCGCCCGTCGGGAACCAGATGAGATCGACCAGTTCCCGATCGTCATGGGAATCGTGGACGGTGGAAGCGAGTGAACTGAGGATGAACCCGATCTGGAACGGGCGCCAGGTCGGCTCATCCGCCCCCTTATCCTCGAAGAGCCGGCGGCCGTATCTCGTCTCCTTGTCCACGACCTTGCGCTGACGCAGCATCTGCCACCGCATGGCCGTGTTCGCCATCCGGAACGCCTGCAGCACCTGCGCGTCGTCGCTAAGCAGCCTGAGGCCCTCTTCCATCCGAGCGAGCGCGCGCTTCTGCCGTTCGACGATGTCATCGGCAATCTTTCTGTCCTCCGACGCGACCGCGGAGGCATCGGCAGCCTGTCCCTCGATCCACGCCGCATAGTCGCGCGCAACGGAGGAGAGACCGTCGACGAGGTCGGCAGCCGACACCGACTCATCGGCCAACCACCGCATGCGCACGGCATCACCTGAGCCGCGCTTCGCCCGGATCGCGCTGACTTCGGTCTCGGGGATCGTGGTCGTGCGCACGGTCACGGGTGCCGTCTCCGGTGACCATTCCACGGCGACGCCGTGTCCGATGGCGAAGGACGGCTTGTCCCGATAACGGAATGCGAGTTCCTTGTCGTCGTCGGACACCAGCACGCCTGTCTGCGGATAGGGCAGGAGACCCGTCTCATCCGTGCAGGCCAATTCGACCTGGAACAGGCAGAGTTCGGCATCCCGCTTAGCCTCGCCCGCGCCGACCTCGGCGGAGTTCGAGAGCGCGACTGTCGTCAACCACCGTCCGTCGAATCGGCGCGACCTCCACGACAGCGTGGCGCGGCCCTCGAAGACGGGGGTGCTCGAACTCGCGCCGACCTCGATGAACTCCGAGCTCTCCAACGGACGGCGTACCCAGTCCTCCTCGTCGTTCCTCTCGTACACCCCTGCGGCGAGGTCGACTCGGAGCGTCGACCCACCGTGCAGGAACGACACTCCCATCGATGCAGGAGCCCAGCCGAACGCGCCGGTGAGGTTGACGCCGAGGTCCTCGGCCTCCGCGTCTTCCGTCTCGCCCGCCGCCAGCTCGGTCTCCCATTCGAGCCCTTCATCGTCCGAGACGGGACCGACCGTGTCTTCGACATCCTCGAGCTCCACGGCAGCGGCCGCCCCCTGCTCGACCGGGTAGAGCGTGCCGACCAGATAGGCGTACACCGGGCTGCGATGCAGCACCTCGGTCTCACCGCCGTGCGGACCGAGCCAGCGCCGGCGGACCTCGGCGACGACGGCGTTCCTCCCCTCGCGCGCGTCCGTGATCGGCGTCGGTTGCGCCGTGACCTCGGTGGTCTCGATGTCGGTCATGCTTTGCTCCAGAGATAGTCGAACTCGTTGTATGCGAGGTCCTCACCGAACTGCTCGAAAGTGTCCTCGACATTGACGATCAGGCACCGCTCGGTACCGCCGTTGGCCGGTCCACGGAGACCGCGGCCGACCATCTGCAGGTACCGGTTCGGGCTGAACGTCGGGCGCGCGATGTAGAGGGCTCGCACCATCGGGGCGTCGAAACCCTGGGTGAGCAGATCGCAGTTGACCAGCACCTGCGTCTCACCCGACTTGAACTGCTCCACCACGCGACGACGGTGCTGCCGGCGCATGCTCCCGTCGACGGAGTCCGCGTTCACCTTCTCCAGCCGAAGCAAAGCCGCGATCGTGTGCGCCGACGCGACGGATGCGGCGAACACGAGGATCGGCCACGTCGGATCCTGCTCCTTGATGTGCCGGACGACCGTGAGCGTGCGCTGCATGTCCTGACCGATCGCGGCGAGCATGCCGGGCGTGACCTCTTTCATCTTCCGGAACTCGGCGTCCTGCTGGCCGACCCCGACGTCGACACCGTCCAGCACGTGATAGTCCACCTGGGAGAGGACGTTCCATGACCGGAGTTGCGCGATCGGGTCTTCGGGGTCGAGTGACTCCAGCCGGTTCTCACCGAAACGCTGGGCGAAAAGGCGGTTGATCTCATCGTTGCGCCCGCGGAAGGGAGTCGCGGTGAGGCCGAGCAGAGGGCGGTCGGTCCTGTGTGCGGTCAGTCCGAGATGCCGCAGGATGTCGGTGTAGGTCTTCGACAACGCCGTGTGAGCCTCGTCGATCACCACGATCCCCGGCGTCGTGAGCCACTCGTACTGCGGTTCTCCCAGGCGGCGGCCGAGAGTCGCGTCGATCGCGACGACCACATGGAGCTCCTCATCGGATTCATCCAGTTCGTAACCGCTCCAGAACCGGCTCACGTCGAGCGCCCGTTCGTCACCGAAGGCCCGCCAGACCTCCGAGAACGAGTGGATCGCCTGCTCGCAGAGCTCCTCGCTCTGAGCGATCCACAGCACGGGCGACTCGATCTCGCCGGCCTTCATCAGCTTGACGAGCGCCTCCACTGTCACGCGAGTCTTGCCTGCACCGGTGGGCAGGTAGAGGAGACCGCGTCGACCGGCCGGGTCCTCGGCTGCGACCAGTGCTCCGATCTTGTCCGCCACCTCGCGTTGGTAGTCATGCAGCGGATTCAATGTGAGCTTGCCCTGGATGTGGCTGACGGCAGACGGCTTCTTTTCCCGGCTGCCGGCATAGGAGGTGTCGAACCCGAGATTCTTCACGGCGGCCAGCGCTTGCGCGGAGCCGTCCCACTTCTCGGGGACGGGAACGCCGCGCTGACGGAGGACATCACGCAGTTCTCGGACGGAGTCGTACCCGTGCACGCGCACGAACAGCTCGGCGATCCCTCGGTCATCGAGCGTCCCGGTGTTTGACTCGACCGCGGCGAGAAGACCGTCGGGCAGATTGGCCCGCAACGCATCCGCACCCGCGAGAAGCAGAAGACGCTTCTCGTCGTTGCGTGCCGCGCGCGCCGACGCGATCAATTCGCTCTGACGAAGGCTCTCGTCGTGCCGCAGCACCGTCCGCACGTCATCCGCGGTGAGACCGAGCTCGAGTTCGGCGGACAGGACGGCGAGCGCATCATCGATCTCGAGCGAGGCATCGACCGTCACGGCACGGTCCTGATGCGTCGCCTTGAGCCTTTTCTTCCTGGTCCCCCGTGCACTCTGGAGCACGCGATGGATAGATGCGGCGCGCGCGACCGTCGCCCGCCCGAGGGGCACGAGCACGTGGCTCTGAAGGCTCGGATGGATGTCGAGGAGCGGGATGGCCTCGGTCGCGCCCACGATCTCGACCGACTGGTGCAGCGCGTCCTCAGCGGAGATCAGGCCCCACCGCTCGGCGAGACGCGGATCGCCCGAGGCGGTCGGGACGTACGCGACTCCGGCCTCCTCGAGGTCAGCGACTCCGACACCGTCAACGACGATGGCCACCTCGCTGCGCGGGGTGAGAACGACCGAGCCGTTGATCACCGCCGGCACGTGCTCGGGAACCGCGACCTCGGATCGGCGCGCACATTCCTGGATCAGCTCAGCGAACTCCGCAGCATGGTGGAGCGTGTAATCGCCGCGCGCGAGGAAGTCCTCAAGCATGCTCACCGGCACCGACGCGAGGTCCTTGGGCAGCGGCAACCCGGCGACCGCGTCATGGGAGGCCACCGGAAGGAAGGCCGAGAATCTACGCAGCGACCCCGATACCGCGGCGTCCGGTCGCCGTGCACCCAAAGAGGTCTGGATGAGTCCGCGACTGCGCACGGCCCACCATTCCATCGTGGAGACCATGATCTCGGCCCTGCGGCCACGGAGCGGCACGTCCAGCACGAACTGGGTGTTGCCCATCCGCGCGAGGATCGCGTGAGTCCACGCCACACGGTCCTGCTCCGAGAGGTCATCCACCAGCAGATCCAAAGGTCCGACGCCGCGCATGTCGGGGACGGTGATGGTAGGGGCCGACAGGCCATTCGCCGCGAGGTAGCGGCGGACGACGTCTTCGATCGTCGCGACGTAGTCGCCGCGCAGGCGGTCCCTCTCGAGCTCGCGATCGCGCTCCGGGGCGGTGAATGCTCCCGCCGCTGTTCGAAGCGCGATGTTGGGGACGATCGATGCGTCGATCTGACGCATCGCGATGTCCCGTGCGATCGACCCGTCGGCGACGAGATCCGACGCAGCACGCCAGGTGCCGGCCTCCGTGCGAATGAGGACGCGCACCCCTCGCTCACGTATCCCCTCCACGGCACGGGCGGCGACCTGTGGCGTGGCGGTGTTCAAGGTCGCCCAGAGGTGCGCCCATTCGGCTTCGCTCCATCGATCTGTCGCTGAAGCAGCCAGGGCTGAAGCAGCCTCGTCGACCGTGACCCCGCGGAACCGGAGCTGCCGGAGCAGATCGTGAGAAGCGTCCGCGACGTCCGACCGGACGAGTTCCACGCCGTCGGGTACGACGGCGCCCGGGACTGGGAGCAGAACTGTGTCGGACTGATCGGCCCGTACCCATCCACCGCTCTCTACGGGGATGACGCGGGCTGAGAGCGCCTGGTCATGAGTGGGGCGGGCGTTCGCCGCGAGCTCCACGAGGATCCGAAGAGCGCCATCGACTCCTTCAGCGCTCTGGTCGCCGACGAGTTCGGTCAGCCACGCCGCGACGCCCGACTCCTGCGGGCTGCGCTCTTCTTCGTCTCCGCCGAGCAGTGACCGAAGGCGATTGCGGCGGGCAGACGTCGAGAAGCACCGCGCGTGCGGCATGGTCTCGCGGGGAGCACGCTCCTGCCAGATCTCGGCTGCGGTCACCGTCAGGGGACTCCTGACGATGTCAGGTACACCGGTGAAGTATGGCGGCACCTTGAGCGCGCCCGTCACGTCGGGGATCAACGCGCGACTTCTCGCGCGTCTCGGGATCTCGGCCGACAGGAAGCTGTCCGCCGGGCTCCGGCTCTCCCGGCCGCGAGCGGGGAACAGATCGAGATGCGCTCCCAGATCATCCGCCGTCGAGGCGCGCGACACGACGTCGAGGAACAGCTCGGCGCCGACCTCGAGCATGGCGGCGTTCAGCTTCGATGCGACGATCAACGACGTGCGGTCGTCATTCACCTGCCAAGGAGCGTTGAAGATGCCGCTCGCGGTGGTCTGGTCGCGCAACGGAAACCACGCCCAGAGCTGCCCGGGGCTCGCACGTCCCTCGGGCCTGACGGCGTAGGAGATGGTCATCGACTGGCGCAGGGCCGTGGCCGACAGCGTCGAGGCGACGTCGATCGTCGGCGTGTACTCGCGCTCGGCGTAGAGCCAGCGGCTGCGCACGCCCTCGGGATCGACGATGACGACCTGTCCGTCGTTCTGATCGCCCTCGCGGCGGAAGTCCCGCGAGACAGCGGCGGTACCCGGGCGGTCCTGCATCGTGATGCGCAGACGGTCGAGGGCCTTGAAGAAGAGCAGGGACTCGGGCGAGAACGCCTTGAGCTCCTTCCGGAGCCGATCGCCCTCGCGCGTGAGCGGCAGTTTGACGATGGTGGTCGCCCAGCCCATCATCTCCGCGAGGTTCTGATCCTCACGCCTCGCTTCATCTACGTCGACCACACTCGGCACGCGCAGAAGTGGGTAGCGACCGCCGTCAGATGGGATTCCCGCGAAAAGCTCAGACGTCTCGGGGGCATTGAAGGCGAAACTCACCGATCGGCTGTAGATCTGCGGGTGATCACTCACACCGAGCACGGACTTGAATCCGAGCCCGAACCGTCCGATCTCGTCCCCACGCTTGGAGCTCAGGAACGCGTAGGTCACGGCAGTCAATCCGTCGGCGTCGAACCCCGCGCCCTCGTTGGCGCAGTACAGCGCTCCGTCGGCGAGGCGGAACTCCACCATCCCCGGCGATCCGCCTGCGGCGAGCGCGTCCACCGCGTTCTGCAACAGCTCGGGTATCTGTCTCGTGCCGTATCCGCCGGACTTGAAGCTGTCCTCCTGTCGGACATGCTCGACCAGCAGATCGTGGTCTTCCTCGTAGACGCGCAGCGCCCTGGACTGTCTCTCCGAGATGTGATCCTGCAACGCGGGATCCATCAGCTCCGGCCAGCTCATGTCGAACCTCTCCTCCTGTCAGCGGATCAATTCCGCGCCGAGGCGAGTGCTCAGCCGAGTGACGTTACGGAGGACCTCAGACATTCCGCTTCGAACGCCACCCCCTGGCGATCATTATGGAGGAGGTTTCATCCGTTCGCATGAAGTCGAGCAGTCGAACATCCGACGAATCGACAAACTCCTCGAGCGACCTCGGATCGCTACGATGGCGGAGAGCGGATCGACCGCCGGCCGGTCAGGGGAGGGACGAAGTCGTGCAGACATCGCAGTCGGATGCCGCTCAGAGCGCTCTCAACGTGGCCCCCGGCTCGATCGTCACCGTCCGCGACGCGGACTGGCTCGTGACCAAGGTCGATCCGACGCAGGACGGCCTGCTGGTCGAGGTGACCGGCATCTCCGAGCTCGTACGTGACACTCGCGCCGCGTTCTACGAGGGCCTCGACGACATCGTGCCGCTCGATCCGCGAGCGGCACGGCTGCGGTCCGACTCGTCTCCCGGGCATCGAAGCACCCGCCTCTGGCTCGAATCCACGCTGCGTCGCACTCCGCTGCCGCTCGGCGACGGGAGCCTCTCGGTGTCGACGCGGATGCTCACCGACACCCTCGGCTATCAGCGCAGTGCCGTGCGCAAGGCTCTGAGTTCGGAACAGCTTCGCCCTCGCGTCCTCCTCGCCGACACGGTGGGCCTCGGCAAGACGATCGAGATCGGAATGATCCTCTCCGAGCTCGTGCGTCGCGGACGCGGAGAGCGCATCCTCATCGTCACCCCGAAGCACGTGCTCGAGCAGATGCAGTTCGAGATGTGGACCCGTTTCGCACTGCCGTTCGTCCGCCTCGACTCCGTCGGCATCCAGCGGGTGCGCCAGAAGCTGCCGGCCACCCGCAACCCGTTCAGCCTCTACAAGCGCGTGATCATCTCGGTCGACACCCTCAAGCAGGAGCGCTACCTCAATCATCTGCGCCGACAACAGTGGGATGCCGTCGTCATCGACGAGTCGCACAACCTCACCGGCGCCACCAAGAACAATGCCCTCGCCCGCGTGCTCGCCCCGAACACCGAAGCCCTGATCCTCGCATCGGCGACGCCGCACAACGGCCGTAAGGAATCGTTCGCCGAGCTCATCCGCCTTCTCGAGCCGACCGCCGTCTCGCCGGACGGTGATGTGGATCCTCGGGCACTCGATCGCCTCGTGATCCGCCGGCACCGCTATTCCGACGAGGTCAAACGTGAGGTCGGTGACCAGTGGGCGGAGCGCAAGGAGCTGCAGCATCTGGTCGTCGCCGCGTCGCCTGCGGAGGACGCCGTCGCCGACGAGCTCGCCGAGGTCTGGCTCTATCCGCAGGTGAGTAGCCCATACTCAGGGGACAACAAGGGACTCTTCCCCTGGACGCTGGCGAAGGCGTACCTGTCGAGCCCACCGGCTCTGCTCGAGTCCGTGCGCAACCGCATCCGCACCCTCGGCGACTCGCGCACTCTCGAGCAAGATCGAGAGATCGAGGCGCTCAGGCGACTGGAAACTCTGGCGAAGGACAGCACCGAGGGCGAGTCGGCGAAGCTGATGAGACTCGTCACGTACCTGAAGCAGATCGGCATCGCGCGTAGTTCGGCCGAACGAGTGGTCATCTTCTCGGAGCGAGTCGCGACCCTCCACTGGTTGCAACACCGCCTCCGCGACGAGCTCAAGCTCAAGGAGGAGCAGGTCGAGATCCTGCACGGTGGCCTGTCCGATGTCGAACAGCAGGCCGTGGTCGAGTCGTTCAAGCAGTCGTCGTCACCGATCCGTGTGCTGATCACCGGCGACATCGCGTCGGAGGGTGTGAACCTGCACTCGCAGTGCCATGAACTGGTCCACTTCGACATCCCCTGGAGCCTCATCCGCATCGAACAGCGCAACGGCCGCATCGATCGGTACGGTCAGCAGCACCCACCGCAGATCACCACCCTGCTGCTGAGCCCGTCGAATCAGCGTTTCTCCGGCGATATGCGGGTGCTGCAGCGCCTCGTCGAGCGCGAGAACGAGGCCCACGGCGCGCTCGGTGATGCAGCCGTCCTCATGGGGGCGTACAGTGTCGCCGCCGAAGAGAAGGCGATCGAGCAGGCGCTGATGAAGGGCAACTCGCTCGATGACGTCGTTCCGGGGATCGCTGATGTCTCGGTCGAGTCCGACGACCCGTGGCGGGCATTCCTGCAGGGATACACCGAGTCGATCCCTGCCGTGGTGTCCGCCACCGTCGACGACGGCGGCACCACCGGGCTCTTCGAATCGGATGCCGACTACCTGCAGTCCGCCCTGCACGAGGTGTTCGAGACACCCGCGGAGAACCTCGGCGCGGGCGGCGTGGACTGGAAGGTCCACTCCGGGTACGGCATGGTCGAACTGAGCCCGACCGACGACCTCAAGCAACGACTGACTGTCCTGCCGCAGAGCTACCTGCAGGAGCGCAAGGTGCTCGGCGACATGAAGCTCGCGACCACGGAGACCCGGGCCAAGGCCTCGCTGAAGGACGCGCGTGACGACACCGCGGAGCGCCAGAGCCTGTGGCCGGACACGCATTACCTCGGGCCGTTGCATCCCGTGCTCGACTGGGCGGGTGATCGCGTGCTCGCGAAGCTCGGTAGGAACGAGGTCTACGTCGTGCGCGGTGACGTACCGATGCCGACCGTGCTGCTGCTCGGCACTCTCAGCAACGCCCGAGGTCAGGTGATCGCGACCAGCTTCGTGACCGTCGCGGGCGGCATGATCCACCCCTACGCGAGTGCCGGAGAGGCCCTCGCAGACCTCGGCATCACTTCGGCCCAGACCAATCCGGGCGCGATCGACGACGTCGAGGCGCTGCAGTATCTCATCCCGCGGGCGGTGGACCGAGCTGTGGCGCATCTCGAGGTGACCACCGAGGCCGCGGCGGCAGACGCACGCCGGCGGGTCGACGAATGGTCCCAGCGCGTGGACTCGTGGATCGAGACGTCGGGTGACCTCGTCCAGCGAGCGGACCTCAAGGGTCGGCGCTCCGCGGTGAAGGACGAGGAACTCACAGCGCGTTCGATGCTCCCGTCGCGGCATCTCGCCCGACCCCTGCTCGTCGTCGTTCCTGAGGAGGCCTGAGATGGCATCGGATGCGTTCATCGTCGGCGAGGACTGGATCAGCGAGCACTACTTCAACACCGAGTCTGCGAAGCAGTCTTTCCAGGGCCGTGTCATCGCGCGCCGCAAGGATTGGGACGAGCGCGAGAGCGCAGGAGAGAAGACGCCGCGATCACGCATCGCGGCGGCCGGAGGCGCACTCACGGCGCTGCTCTCCGCGGTCGACACGGATGCCGACGACGATGCGGCGATCGAGGTCGATGCCGACCGCCATCGCAGCGAGGTACTGGCACCCCTCGCCGCTGCCCTCGGCTACGAGGACGCTCGTTGGCGCCGCGAGACGAACGGGCCGATCACCCTGCTCGCGCCGAAGGACGCCACCGAGGTGTCGGCCGCGCTTGTCTTCGCTCGCCCCGTCGCCGACGTGGTCGACCTGCTGTCGAAGAACCGGCCGACCCTGCTCGAGCCGTTCCTGCCGGACGATGAGACCGGCGAGGTCCTGTCGGCGGCGCGAGCTCTCTCGTGGTTGTTCACCAGTGATGACGCTCCCGCGTTCGCTGTTGTGCTCAGCGGCGCGAAGGCGCTCGTCGTCGAGCGCGAGCGCTGGGCCGAGGGGCGCTACCTCGCCGTAGATCTTCAGCTCGTGCTCGACCGCAACGAGGTGAAGAAGCGAGGTGGCGAGTTCGATCGCGCCGTCGCCGTACTCGCCGCCGAATCCGTCTCACCCGATGTCGACGGCACCACGTGGTGGGCCGAGACGCTCGAAGACTCGGTCAAGCACACCGTCGGCGTCTCCAAGGACCTCCGCGACGGTGTGCGGGAATCGATCGAGATCGTCGCCAACGAGGTCGTGCGCCGCCGCGCAGCTCAGGGACTCGACCCGTTGCCCGCGAGCGAGGCGAACACGCTTGCCCGACAGTCGCTGAGATATCTCTACCGCGTGCTGTTCCTGCTGTTCGCCGAGGCGTCGCCCGAACTGCGCGTGCTTCCCGTCGGTGCACCCGAGTACGCCCTGGGGTACGGCCTCGACCGGCTCCGCGAGCTCGTTCTCGTCGAGCTCGGCGAGGAATCCCGACACCGCACTCATCTGCACGAATCGCTCGACACCCTGTTCCGCCTGGTCGACGTCGGCCATGGGAAGGCTGCCCCTGCCGACGAGGCTGAGCTCCCCGAGGGGCTCGAGTTCCACCCGCTGAGTGCAGATCTGTTCCGACGCGAGTCGGTCGCCGTGATCGATGCGGTGAAACTCGGCGACGGGGCACTGCAGCGCGTGCTCTCACTGCTGTTGCTCACGCGCGAGGAGCGGACGAAGAAGGGTGGGGACCGGGGTTTCATCTCGTACGCCGACCTCGGCATCAACCAGCTCGGCGCCGTGTATGAGGGCCTGATGTCGTACAGCGGCTTCTTCGCTGAGACCGACCTGTTCGAGGTGGCGAAGGACGGCGACTCGTCGAAGGGCTCGTGGGTCGTGCCCGTCGAACGCGCGCACGACATCGCCAAGCAGCACTTCGTGATGACCGAGGACCCGATCACTCACGAGCGGGTACAGCGACGATATCGAGGCGGCGAGTTCGTCTTCCGCCTGTCGGGCCGTGAACGCCAGACGTCGGCCTCGTATTACTCCCCCGAAGTCCTGACGAAGTTCGTGGTCGGTCAGGCGCTCGAAGAGCTGCTCGATCAGGACGGTCACACCACGTCGGCCGAAGAGATCCTGAGCCTGACTGTGTGCGAGCCCGCGCTCGGCTCGGGCGCGTTCGCCATCGAGGCGGTGCGCCAACTCGCCGACGAGTACCTCAGCCGTCGCGAGCAGGAAGTCGGTGAACGCATCGACCCCGACGAGCGTCCGCGTGAGCTGCAGAAGGTCAAGGCCGCGATCGCTCTGCACCAGGTGTACGGGGTCGACTTGAACGCGACCGCCGTCGAGCTCGCCGAGATATCCCTCTGGCTCGACACCATGGTCGACGGGCTTCAAGCGCCGTGGTTCGGCCTCCGGCTGCGGCGGGGCAACTCGCTCATCGGTGCCCGGCGAGCGGTGTACTCGCAGAAGCAGGTCATCGACAAGGCGTGGTTGAAGGACACCCCGGCCGACATACCCGTCTCGACTCTCGTCGACGACATGCGCGACGGTCGGATCGGGAGCGCGACTTCAGGCAAGATCCATCACTTCCTCCTGCCCGCCGAGGGCTGGGGTGCCGCAGTCGACGCGAAGGAAACCAGGGACCTCGCACCCGAGGCACACTCCACACTTCGCGAGTGGCGCAAGGCGACCCGCGCGAAGCCGTCGAAGAGGCAGCTCGAGCGACTGGTCGGCCTCGGGCATCGGGTCGAGGCGCTGTGGCAATTCACGCTGCGCCGCCTCGAGATCGCCGAGCGACAGGTCTCTCGCGAGCTGACTCTCTGGAACGATCCTCGACCGCCACGCGAGGGTGACGAAGCAGTCGTCGGCCGCGCCGAGGTCGAGGCGTTCCTGAATGACGACAGCGGGGCGTACCGGCGTCTGAGAAGAGTGATGGACGCGTGGTGCGCCCTGTGGTTCTGGCCGCTCACCGACGACCTCACCCAGGGGACCCCACCACCGAACCTCGACGAGTGGCTTGACGGGGTCACCGCACTCATCGGCGGCCACTCGCGCACAACTGCACGCAAGGCGGGTGAGGGAGCCCAGCAGTTCGGCCTGCCGGCAGGGTGGGATGACCTCGCCGAAGCCGAGAAGGACGACCTCGCCTGGTCGAGCGCACTCGATGTCGAGGACGCTCTGACAAGTCATCCATGGCTTCGGGTCACCGAGCGCATCGCCGAAGCGAACGGCTTCTTCCACTGGGAGCTCGACTTCGCGGGAGTCTTCGCACAGAGCGGCTTCGATCTGCAGGTCGGGAATCCGCCATGGGTTCGGCCTCGGTCTGACGTAGATGCCCTGATGGCGGAAGGAGACCCGTGGTGGCAGTTGGCGGTCAAGCCGACCCAGGCAGAGGTCAAGGCCAAACGCGAGCAGACGCTCGCCATCGAAGGAATCCGCGACCTTGTCGTCGACGGCACCGCCGATGTCGCGTGCACTGCCGCGTTCGTCGGTTCTCCGATCCTCTATCCGCACCTGGCCGGTCTGCAGCCGGATCTCTACCGATGCTTCATGGAGCTGACCTGGTCTCATCTCAGTCCCACGGGGGCTGTAGCTCTGATCCACCCGGAGAGCCACTTCACGGATGAGAAGGCGGGTTACCTGCGCCAAGCGACGTATGAGCACCTGCGACGTCACTGGCAGTTCATCAACGAGCTCTCATTGTTCGAGATCCACCACCTCGTCTCGTACGGCGTGCATGTGTACGGCGCTGCACAGAAACCGCAGTTCAGCATGGCGACGAACCTGTACCACCCGGAGACGGTAGTCGGATCCCTTCGACACAATGGCGATGGGCCGGAACCAGGGATCAAGAACGTCGACGGCAAGTGGGATCTCAGCGCACACAGCGGTCGCATCACGATCGTCGACGACGAAGTGCTTCGGTCATGGCACGGGCTTCTCGAGGACGAGTCCACGCCGATCCGAAGGACGCGAATGGTCTACGCGGTCAACCAGGCCACGGCGGCGGTGCTGGCGAAACTCGCCGACGCGCCCCGGCTCGGATCGCTCGGGCTCGAGTTCTCGCGCGGCTGGGATGAGAGCATCGACCGCAAGAAGGGCGTGTTCGACGTGCACTGGGGCGAGGTGGAGTCGTGGGACCAAGCGATCCTGCAGGGCCCGCACCTGTTCATCGGCAACCCGTACTACAAGTCACCGAACTCGACGATGCTCCACAATCAGGACTGGTCACCGGTGGACCTAGAGACGCTCGCGCCGAATGCGATGCCCGTCACCTCCTACAAGCCCGCCAAGCCGCGCGCCGAATACGACGCCGCCTACACGCACTGGGGCCCGGACCGAATCCCTGCGCGCGACCGCTATCGCATCGCGTGGCGGGCCATGGCTGCCAATACCGGCGAGCGGACCCTCATCGCGGCGATCATTCCACCTGGAACAGCACACATCAACGGAGTTTTCTCGGTCGGAGCAGTCGAAACGAGCGGCACAGGTCTCGCTGACGCCGCGGTGTCGGCGATGAGCATCGTTAGCGATGCCGCGGTGCGGGCCGCTCCGAAGAGCGGCATCTATCAGAATGTGTTCTACCGATTGCCTCTTGCCGTTCATCCATCCTTGCGGGGAGAAGCTCACAATCGATTCGGGCGGCTACAGAGTCTGACCAATGTGTTCGGCGACTTTTGGTCTTCACTTGAGCCGAGAGCGGACGACGAGTGGGCCGGTGGATTTGAGTACCCGGGGCGACCGAAACTCGGATTGAGCGCTCCCGATTGGACCCCCGAAGTCCCCCTGCGCCGAGCATCGGACCGCCGCCAGGCGCAGGTCGAGATCGACGCCATCGTCGCGCTTTCCCTCGGCATCACCGCCGACGAACTCTGCACGATCTACCGCACCCAGTTCGCGGTGCTCTTCGGCTACGATCGCAACGCCTACTTCTACGACGCCAACGGACGACTCGTCCCGAACGACGTGCTCAAGGTCTGGCGACAGAAGGGCGAGACGATCTCACAGGAGGAGCGCACCGCCACGAATGCGTCGGGTAACACCTATAAGTACGAGCTGCCGTTCGTCACGCTCGACCGTGAGGCCGACATGCGTCAGGCCTACGCGCACTTCGAGAAGATCCTGCAGGAGCGGTCGTGAGTGAACTGCTTCCCTCGCGTGAGGCGGTGCAGATCCGCGAGGCTCTGACCGACTACCTTACGACCACCTTCGCGCTGTCGGACGTCGACGCACAGCGGTCACTCACCGAGTTCCTCACCGACCCCGAAGCAGGCATCTTCCGCGGGCCGTTCGTCCGGGCACGCATCCCGTTCCGAACGGCGGACGACGGATGGCGCGAGACACTCGACTGGTACGAGGGACACACGCCCTACGGTCACCAGGCCGAGGCATTTCGTCGTCTCAGCAGCTCGAACCTCGGCGATCAGCCCGACGGATCGGTCAAGGCACACCCCCTTCCGACGCTCGTCGTCACCGGTACCGGCTCGGGGAAGACCGAGGCGTTCCTGTATCCGATCCTCGATCATGTGCTGCGGGCGAAGGCCGCAGGTGCTGACGGCGTGAAGGCTCTCATCCTCTATCCGATGAATGCACTGGCGAACGACCAGGCGCGACGCATCGCCGAGATGATCCGCGGACACGGTGCCCTCAAGGGCGTGCGCGCCGCGCTCTACACCGGCGAGCAGGCGGGCGCGAAACGCACGCGGGTCACCGACGACGGTCTCATCAACCACCGCGAGACGATCCGCGACGATCCGCCCGACATCCTGCTCACCAACTACAAGATGCTCGATCAGGTGCTGCTGCGACCGACCGACCGACCGCTCGTCGAAGCGATGGCGCAGGGCCTGCAATACCTGGTACTCGACGAGTTCCACACCTACGACGGCGCGCAGGGCACCGATGTCGCGATGTTGCTGCGGCGACTCGGGCTCGCGCTGCGTCGCTCTCGCGGAAGCGCACGCCCACTCGACCCCGCGTTCGGAGCCTTTCCGCTGGGCGACGTGACGCCGATCGCGACCAGTGCGACTCTGGGCGACGACGGGGATCCGTCGGGCATGCTCACGTTCGCCGAGACCGTGTTCGGCCGACCGTTCGACGCGGAGAGCGTCGTCACCGAGACCCGCCAATCGGCCCGCCAGTGGATCCAGAACGCCCGCGCCGCCGGCCGGGTTCCGACGACCGCGGCGGCAGGTATCAACAACGCCATGGCCACCGCCATCGCTGAGGCCGAGATCGCCGAGGACGCATCCTCGGCAGAGGTCGCCGCGATCGTGCTCGATCACCTGTACCCGGCATCGACCGATCCCGACGCGCCGTCTGAGTCCGTCGAATGGGGGAAACTGTCGAGCGAGGATCTCCTGGCGAGTGTCGCTGCCCACCCCCTGATCCACTCCATCGCGCGGATCGCGGATAAGGCCATCTCGATCGACGATCTCGCTGAGCAGCTGCTGCCGCGCGGTCTCGGTACCGACGAGACGTTCGAGTCGCGGCGCGATCTGCGACGCACCTTCCTCACCCGCGTGTTCGCGATGCTCAGCCATGTGCGCGCACGTGTCGGTCGCTCGGCGCTCTCGATCGACCTCAACCTGTGGGTGCGTGAACTGACTCGCATCGATCGAGCCGCATCTCCGATCGTGCGGTTCTCCTGGTCGGATGACGGACCGAGTGATGCCCTGATCGCCGACGGCGAGTTCGCCGTGTTTCCGGCGATCTACTGCCGACACTGCGGACGCAGCGGCTGGGGTGTCGAGCTCGCACCGGCCGGCAACGACCTGTCGGCCGATGACGAGAACATCCGCCGCAACCACGCCTCCCGCGAGACACGCAGTCGCTTCCGGGCGCTGCTGCATGCTCCCGGCGAAGCGGAGTCCCACGAGTCCGGCACCCCGGTCACTGGCCTCGCCTGGTTCGATCCCGAACTGCGTCGCGTGTCAGCGACGATCCCCGAAGACGAGGACGGCACTGCGGTCCACCTGCCCGTCCTGACTCTGAGCGGCGACGACGCGAGCGACGACTCGCGCGATGACGTGTGTCCGGCGTGTCAGCGTCGTGACGGTATTCGCTTCCTCGGTTCGGCCATGGCGACGATGCTCAGCGTGATCGTGACCACGCTGTTCGGCGACGCACAGCTCGACCGTGCGGAGAAGAAGGCCCTCATCTTCACCGACAGCGTGCAAGACGCTGCACATCGGGCCGGATTCGTGCAGAGTCGTGCGCACGTGTTCGCGCTGCGCAACGCCATCCGGCGGGCAGTCGGCGATCAGCCCGCTCCGCTGGACGAGATCGTCATCCGAATGGTGCAGCAGGCGGGCGACGATCGCGATGCAAGGTACCGCCTCGTGGCCCCTGAGCTCGTGGAGCGCGAGGACTTCGCGCCGTTCTGGTCGAGCGACACCCTGCGCCAGGTACCGACGCAGGTGCGCACACGCATCAATCGACGTCTGCTCTTCGACGTGGCGATGGAGTTCGGCCTGCACTCCCGCGTCGGACGCACGCTCGAACTCACCGGCAGCCTCGCAGCCGGAGTTGACGCGTCCGACGCGAAGCTCGAGGCCCTCGGCCGCAAGGTGTTGGTCGACGGAGGCTCCGAGACCCTCGACGGACTTTCGGCGGCTGATGCGGACTCGACGATCGTGCTGCGCTGGGTGCGCGGTGTGCTGGAACGCATGCGCGAGCGCGGTGCTGTCGAGCACGAGTGGTTCTCGAAGTACATCGCCGAAGACGGTCGGCGATGGAACGTGTGGGGTGGACGCCCACGTAGCACGGGCATGCCTGCCTTCCCACCCGGGCGCGAGGCGCCTGCCTTCCCGCGCGTCGGACCGCACGCGCCGACGGGCTCGGACGGGCACCGCACGCACCTCGACGTGGTGTCGTCGTCGCAGAGCTGGTTCGCCACGTGGGCACGCAAGGCACTCTCGGTCACGGCGGCCGAAGGGTCGGCACTCACCGCCGCACTCCTGGCCTCGCTGGCGAAAGATGGGCTGTTGCACGCGATGAGCATCTCGACCGGCTCAGCGACCGTCTACGCCATCCCGCCGGTATCCGTGATCGTCGCGCCGGTGACCGACACCGAGCTCGCCGATGGCCGCACCCGTCTCGTCTGCGACGTCTGCCAGAACCCGATCACGGGGCTCCCCCTCGCAGTGGCGGCTCTGCGCGACGGGCCGTGCATGTCGGCACGATGCCCCGGCAGTCTGCGCACGGCGCAGACCGGTCAGAACTATTACCGCGGCCTGTACGACGAGGGGCAGATGCGGCGCGTCGTCGCCCGCGAGCACACCGGCCTCCTCGACGACGATCTGAGATTGTCGTACGAGAACGCATTCAAGTCCTCGGACGAAGACCCGTCCGCACCGAACGTGCTGGTGGCCACCCCGACGCTCGAGATGGGCATCGACATCGGCGACCTGTCGACCGTGATGCTCGCGGGCCTGCCACGAACCGTGGCCTCGTACCTGCAGCGCGTCGGCCGCGCCGGACGCCTCACAGGCAACGCTCTGTCGATCGCCACCGTCACCGGTCGGGGCGATCAGCTGCCCCGCATGGGTGACCCGCTGTCGGTCATCAACGGTGCAGTCCGTCCGCCGGCCACCTATCTCGATGCTCAGGAGATCGTGCAGCGCCAGTACATCGCATCGCTGCTCGACCGACGCACCGGCGCCGGGTTGCTGACGCAGTCCGACACGCACGACGTGTTGGCGTCCAGCGAGCGGGGCACACTTCTCGGTGATCTGATCGCCGACGCGGACGGCCATCACGAGCAGTACGTCGAGAAGTTCCTCGCGGCCCTGCCCGGGATCGAACCGACGACGGCAGACCGGCTCCGTGCGTTCGCCACGCCCGTCGGCGATGACGGCACCTCGCCGCTTGCCGACACGGTGCGCGATGCCGTGCAGCGCTGGAACAAGCAGATCGAAGCCCTGGCCTTCCGTCGCAAGGAGATCGCCGACGCGATCCCTGATCTGGAGGCAGCCGCGGAACTCGGTCTCGAGCCGGACGCCGACGAGGCGCTGCGCACCGCGCAGATCACCCACCGCATGCTGGGCCGTCAGCTCAGCGAGCTGCACAGCGACCACTGGGTCGCCTCGCTCGAGCGCTTCGGACTGCTGCCGAACTACACCCTGCTCGACGATTCCGTGACGCTCGACGCGGCCATCTCGTGGGTCGACCCGGAGACCGGGAGCTGGCAGGAGGATCCGGTGAGCTACCGGCGCGGAGCCTCGGTCGCGATCCAGGAGCTCGCACCGGGCGCCTTCTTCTACGCCCAGGGCCTGGAGATCGAGATCGACGCCGTCGACCTCGGCCCCGGTGGCGAGGCCGTGCAGGAATGGACGTTCTGCTCGCGATGCGGCCACGGTCGCAACCTCGCGACGGGCGACGCCGTGAACACCTGTCCGCGGTGCGGCGCGAAGGGGCTGAACGACGTCGCCCAGCGACTCCGGGTGGTCGAACTCCACACGGTGTCGGCCATCGCGCGCCGCGACGAGGCATCGATCAACGACCGCAGCGACGAGCGTCGACGAACGCGATTCACCGTGCAGGTCGCCGCAGATCTCGACCCGGCGGGCGTGGCCAGGCGTTGGTTCGACGACGAGACGCATTTCGGTGTCACCTGTGCTCGCGACCTGACGATCCGGTGGCTCAACCTCGGACGTCAGAGCGCTGGCGGCGAGGCACGGATCATCGCCGGACGGGAGCATTACGCTCCGCTGTTCCGTGTGTGTGACACGTGCGGCAAGCAGGACTCGCAGTCGGGGGGCAACCGCCCGAGCGATCACCGTTCTTGGTGCGCACGCCGGCGGGAGACCCGGGAGCACACCATTCCTCTCGCGCTGAGCCGCACACTCGTCACGCAGGGCACGTTCCTGCGACTCCCGATCGGGATCACGCTCGGCGACTCGCTCGCCGTGCCGAGCCTGGCGGCCGCGCTGATGCGCGGTCTGCGCGAGATGATGGGCGGCGACCCCGATCACCTTCGCGTCATCTCGACGGTCGAGCCCGTCGGCGACGACACCACCGCGGAATCCCTGCTCGTGCACGACGCGGTGCCGGGAGGCACCGGCTATCTCGCCGAACTCGCCGATCCTGACCGCATGTTCGAGCTGCTGTCGACTGCATGGGGGATCGTCCGCGACTGCGAGTGCCGCGGCGAGCAGCGCGCCGCCTGCCACCGATGCCTGTTACCGTATGCGGGCGGGAACACCAGCATCGTCTCGCGGGCAAGCGCCGAGCAGGCGCTCGCGAAGCTGCTGCGCGTGGGAGACGACGGTGAACCCCACGCCTTCGTGCCGGTCGAACAGGACCCGGGAGTCGTGCTCGATGAACCTGTGATCGAACAGTTGTTCCGCAAGCGCTTCATCGAACGAGCTAAGAAGCTCGGCGGAACCGTCAAGGAGAAGCCCGGCGACTGGGGCAATAAGGTCCAGATCAGCTTCCCGGGCGACTCGCGCATCTGGAAGCTGAGTCCGCAGGTGTCGCTCGGGTTCACGAAGCCCGACTTCGTCCTGGAGCAGCACGGAGGCGGAGCCGAGCCGATCGCGATCTACACCGACGGGAAGGCATTCCACGCCAGCGTCCTGCACAACAAGCTCGCCGAAGATGCCGAGAAGCGCACCCTCGCCCGCAACGGCGGACACCGGGTGCTCGCCGTGACATGGGCCGATCTGCAGGATGATGACGCACTCCCCCGCGACTGGATCGATCCCGGTTTCGCCGAGCAGGTCGCACCGATGTACCAACTGCCTCTGGTGCAGCTCGACCGACTCCACGCCGATCCGTTGACGACGCTCATGGAGTGGATGCAAGACCCAGCAGGTGAGGCGAAGCGGCGCGACAAGATCGCTCGCGCTCTCCCCATGATGACGAAGAGCGCCGGCACAGTGGCACCCGGCGTCACGCCCGTGGAAGCCGCAGCCGCGACCTTGCGCGGGACAGCCGATTCGCCTTCCGACGACGCGATGAGATGGATCGTGGATCGCGGTGCTCTCGTCTATGCGACTCGAGTGGGCGACCAGGGCGTCTCGGAGTTCGCCCTGATCATCGACGACCGCGACGCCGCTGTCGGCGCCGAAGGATTCGCGGACGCATGGCGGCTCTGGTTGCATCTGTCGAACGTGATCGGTTGGCGACAAGACCTCAGCGGTGTTGAGATTCTTGCGCTTTCCCAGGTCGCTGATGCGGGAACCGACACAGTCGCGAACAGCCCGCTCGGGCGCGTCGACCTCACGCTCACGGACGTCAGCATCGAGTGGAAGACCCTCGCCGAGGGTGCGACCTCGTCCGAGAAGGCGCTGATCGCCGAACTCGCCGCCGCCCCCGGCATCCCGATTCCGAGGATGGGACTCGAGCTGGGCGACGGCATCCCGTTCTCTTTCGTCTGGGAGGATGAGCGCGTCGCGACCGCCTGGGGTCTGAACGATGACGATCGAAAGACACTCGCCTCACTCGGATGGACAACGGTGGAGCCCGAGGCGGATGCGGTCCTGAGCGCTCTCGCCACTGCAGGAAGGAACTGACATGCCCACGATCGTCTGGGGGGCCGCGAAGGATCCGAAGCATGATCAGGCCGTGAAGGCCAAGATCTACACCTTCCTCGGCAAACTCAGCGACGACGACACCGTTCCGGGGCTCCACATCGAGCCGATGCAGAAGCCGCGCGATGCGCGAGCGCGCACGGGTCGGGTGGACATCCACTGGCGAGCGGTGCTCTTCAAGCTGGAGCCCGCGGGCGACGAGCCCGTCTATGTGTACGCCGGAACGTGGCATCACGACGAGGCCATCAAGCGCGCACGGACGACCACGCTGAGCATGAACCCCGTCAACGGTCTGGCCGTCCTACGGCAGGAACTCGACGCCGCCGACGAGACTGAGACGGAGGTTCCCGCAGCGGCCGTTCCCACCGGCGAGGAGGCCCCCGCTCAAGCCACAGCGCTTCTCGCCGATCTTGGGTTCTTCGTCACGGACCTGACAGAGGAGTTCGGTTTCGACGAGGAGACGGCGCAGGCGGCGTTCCGAATCACGGACGACGACGCCCTGCTTGACTTCGCGTCCGACCTGGACACCGCCTGGCAGGCCGACGTCCTCGTCGCGATGGGCGCCGGAACCGCATTGCACCTCATCAAGGAGGAGCTGAAGCTCGACCAACCCGTCGTCATCGACCCGGGTGCGGACGACGACACGAAGCTCGTCGAAGCACTGCGGCATCCCGCCGCCCAGATGCAGTTCACCTTCATCGACGACACGGAAGAGCTGCGGCGCGTCATCGAGGGCGGCGACTTCGGCGCATGGCGCGTGTTCCTGCACCCGGAACAGCGGGAGTACGCCGAGCGTCCGCGCAACGGATCGTTCCGGCTCACCGGAGGCGCGGGCACCGGCAAGACCGTGGTGCTGTTGCACCGCACTCGGCACCTGGCGCGGAAGGATCCCCACGCACGGATCGTGCTGACGACGTTCACGCGAGCGCTGGCCGAGAACCTGCGCCGTGACCTGGAACGACTCGATCCTGATCTGCCGTTCGCGGCCAAACTCGGAGAGCCGGGCATCCTTGTCCGTGGAGTCGACCAGATCGCTTCCGATGTGCGCGCAATCGCCGGCGGCACGGCCTTCGGCGAGGCGGCACTCGCCGTCATCGGGTCTTCCCGTGACAGTATGGCGAGCGCCGCGGAGATCGACTGGAAGTCGGCGATCCATGAGGCCGGCAGTGAGTTGCCGATCGCGCTGCGGTCCGAAGCCTTCCTCGAGGGTGAGTACACGCAGGTCGTCCTGCCGCACAGCATCCACCAGCTCGACGACTACCTGCTGGTGCGACGGCCAGGACGCGGCGTCGCGCTCGACCGTGGTCGACGTGCCGCCGTCTGGGCAGTCATCGAGCAGGCACGCAAGAACCACCGGATCGCCGGAGCACTCTCGTTCGCCGAGGTGGCTGCGGTCTCGGCAGAATGGCTGCGGTCGAACGGGCAGCCTCTCGCTGATCACGTGTTGATCGACGAAGCCCAGGACCTCGTCCCGTCGAAGTGGCAGCTGCTGCGCGCGCTCGTGGCCGAAGGCCCTGACGACCTCTTCATCGCCGACGACACGCACCAGCGGATCTACGGGCAGCCCACGGTGTTGAAGCGGTACGGCATCGCAGTGCAGGGCCGATCCCGCCGGCTCACGCTGAACTACCGCACGACTCTCGAGAACCTGAGATACGCGATGGAGATCCTGTCCGGCGTCGAGTACACCGATGCCGAAGCAGAAGACGTGACGACCGCGGGCTATCGCTCTTCACGCAGTGGCCCGAAGCCGGTCACGCGCCCGTCGAAGTCGGACTCCGCGCAATTAGACGCGATCGCGGACGACGTGAAGCGATGGATCGCCGAGGGCGTGAAGCCGGAGACCATCGCCATCCTGTCGTCCTCGAACACCTCGTCGAAGAAGGTGCAGCAGGGCCTCGGACAGCGTGACGTGCCGGTGGCACTGCTGAACTCGCCTCGCATCACAGGCGGACAGCCGGTTGCGATGACGATGCACAATGCGAAAGGCATGGAGTTCTCACGCGTGGTGTTGTTCGACGTATCGGACGGCGCGTTCCCGCCGACGATCGCGTACAAGGGTGTGCCGGACGAGGAGAAGCCCGATCTCGACAAGCGCTTCCGCTCGCTGCTGTACGTCGCGGCGAGCCGTGCCCGTGATGAGCTGGTGGTTACCTGGAAGGGGGCACCGAGCGCGTTGTTGCTCGGTGCCTGACGCGCGCGGTCAGAACTTGATGCTCGTGGTGATCTCGATGCTGCGGATCGACTTGACCTCACGCGTGAATGCCGCGCCGATACTGACGCCCTTCTTGCCCGACACAGACTCGGCGATCGACAGAGCAGTCCGAAGGTTGGCGTCGGACTCCCGCGTTCCACTGAGCGTCATCCTGTATCCCTGGATCGGGTTGGCGCCGGTTCGCATCTCGACGAGGGATCTCAATTGCTGATCGTTCGTCAGATTGTGGAGGCGCAGGAATTCCAGGGCAGCATCCGAATCCGGCTCGCTGCCGCCGAAGGTCAAGCGACCCTCCAGGCGATCATCGAGCTTGCGCGCCATCTCTCTCGAGACATCCGTGTCGCCGCCCCCGAGCCCAGGAATGACCATCTTGATCCCACCGGTGATCCCCGCGGTCTGACGCTCGATCTTCGCGTCCTCGAACTGCACCTCTTTCGCACCGAGAAGCTTCGCGACGTTCGCGAGGTGATGGTACTTCGCGCTGGCGAACGACTCGAGCGCATTCTCAGAGAATTCGAAGACGTCGGTCTCATACGGGTTCTTGATCAGCAGCGCTCCCGGAATGAGTTGGCCGACGGCTCTGAGCATCTCCTGAACAGCGTTGACCTGCGCCGCGTTGCTCGCGGCCATGACTGAATACGGGACGACCATCGCATCGAGATCGTCGAGCAGGGCCACGGAGCCTGGGTCTCCCGCGATGTCCAAGTACAGACCGTCTTCGGCGACCAGAACCGATCGAGGAGATCTACCGTTCTCGATGTCCGTCACGCGCGCACACTCCTCTGCGTCCGGGGCGGGCCGACTACTGCAGACGGTTCTTGATCCCCTTGAGCAGCCTATCGGCGTCTCTGGACGTGGCCAGACTCCCGACGACGACCGCAACCCCACCGAGTTTGACGGACCCGAGCTTGACGACATCGGCGGCTTCCACTTCTCGGGCGACCCGTGCGGGATGACGAGCGTGATCCGGATGCGCGTCCGCCCAAGTACCGACGAGAAGGATCTTCGGCGCGTCGCCGGACATCCCGCCGAGCCATCTGCTGAACAGTGCAAGGTGGGTCTTCATCATCTGCGTCGCCTCAGGATCACCGCTCGCTATTAGGTCTGCTCGGAAGAGGTACCAGACGTGATCGGCGTCCGCGAATGCGTCTTTCCATCCGGCGACATTGAGACCATCGCTGCCGGGCAGGTCTCGCGGGACCGCGAAGTCGACCGTCCTGTCTTTGATCTCGAGCGGGAAACGACCACGCTCGCCGCCGGGCACGGCGTGCGGCAATGCTCCATCGGGAGCGCCGAAGTCGCGGAGAAGCCTGATGAGAGCGGTCTTGCCGGTCTGCGGCGCGCCGAGAATCGCCACCGTGCGCTTGTCGAGGATCTTCCAGATCTTCGGTATCGCGGTGATGAGGGCCCCACTGACGGCGACAACGGCTATCGCGACGGGTACAACCAAGATCGGAAACGGCACCTCTGCACTCCCTGGCTGAACGCTTATCGAGTCACTCGATGCGGATGATCCAGAACCATCGGCCGGGTCCGGGTGCGGTCAAGCCTAGCGGCGCTGGGGTCGTGGTCGGTTCCGTAACGCTCCTTTTGACGTTCGATCCTTCGGGCCGCTCGTCCGTCAGCGAACAACGGGAGCAGGCTGGCCTCGATCTTCACACGCTCCCAGTCGTGCTTGAGCATGTCTTGAAAGCGACCACAGAGTGAAGACCTCAGCGCGGGCGAAGGATCGGCGACGAATCTGTCGATGAGGTCGATCGCGTCACGATCCTTCGACGGGTTCAGCCGGAGAACGATGAAGTCGCGCAGTACCTGCCGCGTGGAACGTTTACGCTCGCTCAAGAGTTGAGGTACGAGGTCTCGGATGGATTCGCGCCAACTCTGTCGTTGCTCGGTCACCGCTCGCTGTCGGACGCGACGCGTCGTTCCCCAGATCGAGACGGCAGCGCTGATGAATCCCGCCACAAGGGTCGACACCAAGGCCGTCGACACCAGATCAGGCATCGATGCCGTCTTTTCTACACGCCTCGGATGCAGTCATAGGTCCGCAGCCTATCGGCTGACGCGCAAGCAAGTGCAGACACTGCTCGATGCAGACACCATCATCGAGTTGAACCTAGGTCGTTCTCGGACGACCCGTCGAGCTTCGTCCCGAACCTCTCCCCCGAGCTCACCTGCTGCGCCACCCGCCGCAACGCCAGCAACAACGGCTCCACCAACACCGACCCCAGCACCACGTAGCGCACCGCCGCCTCCGCAGACTCCTCCGGCACCCCCGCGATCTCCGCATCCGCGATCCGTCGCGCACTCGCGAGATACTCCGCCATCACCGTCTCCGGCACCGTGAACCCGACGCGCTCCAGCCCCTGCAACCCTCGAGCGACCGCATGTAGCACGGCCGGATCGCACATCCCCGGCTTCCATCCGAGTCGAGCGGCGAGCGCCTCGGCGCCGGCGAGATCCAACGCGTCATCCGCCGGCGGGGTGATCGCGGCGTGCGCGGTCCCCAGCAGCTCGTGCGGGTTCGCGGGCGGATCATCCAGCGCCGCGACCACCCGTCGCGTCTCGGCGATACTCACCCCCGCATCGACCAGTGCCCGGATGACGCGCAGCCGCTCGACGTGCGTCTCGCCGTACGCGGCCTGCGTCGCGGAGGTGCGCTCGCCCTCGGGCAGCAGGCCCTCGCGCAGGTAGTACTTGATCGTCGGCACGGTCACGCCGGTCTGCGCTGACAGTTCGGAAATCCTCATGGCCACCCCTTGACTTCGATAGTAGCGCTATCCATTATGGATAGCATCGCTATCCAGTTGAGGAGTCGCCATGTCGAAAGTCATCACGGGCCGCATGACCCACCGCCACGAGGGCGAGCTCGTCGTGTTCCACATCGGGATGCAGATCAACCAGTGGTGGCGCCCCGACCTGTGGCTGCCGGCGTTCGTCGCCATGCCTCGAATGCTCCGCGAGCTCAGCACCCAGCCCGACTCCGGCCTGCTCGGCTACCAGCTCCTCCTCGGATCGGGCGGACCCTACGTCATGCAGTTCTGGTCGTCCGTCGACAAGCTCTACGCCTATGCCTCCAACCCGGACCAGCAGCATCGTCCGGCGTGGACCGCCTTCAACCGCGCCGCCCGCAAGGCTCCGGGAGCGGTCGGCGTGTGGCACGAGACGTTCCTCGTCGACACCGCCGAGAGCGTGTACGTCTCGACGAAGCGCATGGGCCTCGCAGCCGCGACGGAGCACGTGCCCGTACCGCGACGCCACGACTGTGCGCAGGCGCGGTTCACGGATGGGCGGACAGCAGCCCCCACGGCAGCACCCGCGCACGAGCCCACGGCGTGAGGCAGGTCGCGCTCAGCTCCCGGACGGGCGTCGAGGTGCGGATGGCACGCGCCCCTGGCCACGGCTCCGACGTCGCGCGATCACTCGCGATACCGCGCGCACGAGCAGGAACGCGAGCACGAGGATCACGACCGCGACCGCTGCGGTGATGGCGAACCCGGTCCAGCTGAAGAGCGACGCATCCATGCCTGGAGCCTAGCGCTCCGCCTGCTCCGCGGCGGGCTCCTCGAATATATTGCATACGTCCTCGCATGAGGTCTTGAATTGGTCACAGGCGGGCAGTTGATCTGATCGGAGAGAACGTGCGCAACCATCTCAGACTCGCCAGCCTGCTCACCGCTGCGATCCTCGGCTCGTCATCCCTCGCGGCCGTCCCAGCCGCCTCCGCAGATACCGGTGCGGACGGAACCGACCTCACGACCGAGGAGATCACCGCCCTGGTCGCGGAGGTCGCGCCGGCCCCCATCACCGCCACCCAGACGAGCGAGAGTTCCGGGCAGATCGTGGCCACCCTCGATGGCGACGGAACGGCCACGATTGCCGCGGCGCCGGACGACGGAGTCTCCGTCCGCTCGTCCGACGGCGAAGAAACGATGTCCGTGTCGCTTCCCGGCGCTGGCCACCTTGATGACGCGACCGTCGGAGAGGACGGGTCAGTGACCTATCTCGGCGACGCGAACACGCCATCGATCAACGTCATCGCCGGCGAGGAGAAGATCCGGGCGAGCACGATCATCAGCGATTCCTCGCAGACCGAGCGCTTCGAGTACGACTTCGGCGGAGGGGTCACGGTCGAGATCCAGCAGGACGGGGGCGCGATCGCGTATACGACGGAAGAGGTCACCGACCCGGACACGGGCGTGACCACCCCGATTGAGAAGATCGTCGCGGACGTCGCGACGCCCTGGGCACGGGATGCGGACGGTATAGACGTGCCGACACGATACGAGGCCTCCGGATCGACGCTGGTTCAGGTCGTCGAGCACCGCAGCGGCAACTATACGTATCCGATCGTCGCGGACCCGACGTTCGACCGCCCCAACTTCTTCCAGTACCGAGTGAGATTCAACCGTGCGGAGACGGCCATCATCTATGACAAAGGCCTTGGCGCACTCGGAGGGCTCGCGTGCGGGACCATGGCACCCGTCTGCCTCCTCGCCGCGGGATCACTGGTGTGGAACGCCGGCATCGCTGAGAAGTCCCGACCGAAGAAGTGTGTGCAGGTGACGGCGACCCAGCCCTATGTCGTCCCCGGTCTCGTCTGGTGGGTCGATACCTACCGCGGCGGACCTTGCCGGTGAGGAACAGACGATGAAGCCCACGTGGTTCTCAACGATCACACGCCCTCGAAGCCATCTCATCGCGACCCTGTGCGTATGGGGCTGGTTCCTTGCGGTGCTCGTGGGAGCGAACTCCGTGCCCCAGCTCGCTCCGGCGCTCGAAGCGACTGCGGCGACGGGCGCCGCGGTGTGGTTCGGCGCGATGATGAAGCGATATCACGACGCGCGCCAGGATGGCACGCCGCCCGGCCCCGCGCCGTGAGCCACGGCCGGGCTGCTGTACGAGAGCGCGACGCTGCCGGCGCACCGCCAACTTGGCCTGGGCAGCCACAAGGGGATCTACCGGGATCCGCGTAAGTGGCGCATCCGTCTCTACCTATCGAGCGCCGCCAGCGCCGCGGCACGAAGGAACCCCAATGTTCGGAAACGTCTTCGCGGTCACCGTCATCCTTTTCTGGTTCGTCGTCGTCGGCGGTGTGGGGTACGCCATGTACTTCATGGGAAGAGCGGCCTACCGCCAACTTCGACACAACTCTCGTCACGATGTCGAGCAGGAGCGACGTGGGCGCCCGGATCTTCGTTGATGAGCCGCCCAGAATCGACCGCTTGAGGTTCTCGATGGTCTCGCAACGCCGTCAGAACCTCGTCGCAACGCTCAGCATGTGGAGCATCTTCGCATTGAGCCTCGTCGCGATCCTGACATCCTGCTCTCCGGAGGAAGCGCCACCTTCGACCGCCTCCTTCGCACGGACATCCGCGACGATCGTCCAGCCGACCAACGCGACCTATCCGATCAACCTGATCTTCGTCGCCGAGCCCGACGACGCGATCTGGACCCACCTCACCGGCATCGTGCTCTCGGACGACTTCTCACTCCCGCCGGGCGGCTTCACCGTCGTCCGCGGAGATGGCACCAACGGGGTCATGCTCGGGAACGTCACCTTCACCGTCGACGTTCCCGCCACCGTGCTGTCGTTCCGTACGGTCGGCCTCGTCTTCGCAGGCTCGTCGACGATCACTCAGGTGCCCGTGGGCGGCTGGTCGCTGAGGGGCGCGCCGGCCGACGACTTCGCCTCCGCAGATGCCGGTGCGGACGTGGTCGGGATGCCGAGGTGCACGACGGCCGACTTCCCCGTTCCTGAGGCGGTGGCGTCGGTCCAGCGCTTCGACCCGGGCTCCCCAGACGTCCACGCAGAGGAGGTCGCATTTGACACCCGATCGCACAGCGTCACAGCGGAACTCGCGTGCGAAGGAGACTTCGACTTCCGCGTCATGAGCCCGTCCATCGACTACACGGACGACAGTGGCAGGGCGCGCACCGCTCGCCTCGCGCCCGTGGCGATCGGCTTTCAGGACGTCACCGATGCGGACCTGCAACGCATCGCGCGACGTTGACGCATACGTCTTTCGCTCGCACCGAATTACACGAGAAGGGAGCCACCATGTTCGTCGGCCAAAAGCCCAGCCCCAGACACTGTCCAGGTCACTGCCACCCAGCCGTATGTGGTTCCGGGCTTGGTGTGGTGGGTCGACACGTACCGAGGAGTCCCTGCAGATGAGAGATGCGCACCCCCGCTCTCCGACACGGCCTGTCCGCCTAAAGGAGGACAGAAATGGCTCGCCCGGCCGGGGTAACGTCTTACACGTCGGCGGGATGATCAGCGAAGGAGCAATGATGAACATCGCCGAGAACATGAGCGAGGCGGGAAGTGGCACAAGCATCCACAGGCTGGCACTCGTCGCGCTGCCAGGGCGTGCCGCTCTCCTTGTCGTCGCAGTCGCAGCATTGACCGTCGGTGCCGCCTCTCCCTCAATGGCAGCTGACCCGATCGACGATCTCAGCACGCTGGAGGTCATCGAATCGGCCACGCCCGGAGCTGCGAACGCGGAGGTGCTCGCCGTGCAAGAGAGCGCGAACACCGAGGACTACTTCGCGGACATCCCCGAGAGGGACACGGTCATCACGATTCCAGGAGATGCCTCGGCGGGCGTCGCACTGGATCAGGGCGGCGACGTCGTGACCGTCGGGCTCCCCAACGCTTCGGAGGCTGCGCGTGGCATTGCTGATGCAGACGGCCTCGTCCACTTCAACAACGCCGATGGATCCACCACCGTCCCCCTGGTTCGCGAAGACGGGGTCGTGCAGATCACGACCATCATCGAAACCGCATCAGCCCCGGCTGTCTTCGAGTATCCGATCACCATTGCCGACGGCGGCCAGCTCGTCGCCGCAAGAGACGGATTCTTCGCCGTTCTTGACGAGGCTGGACAGCCGGCAGCGATGATCGATCCGGCCTGGGCAAAGGACGCCAACGGTCGCGACGTGCCCACCTGGTACGAGCAGCAGGGGAACACGCTAGTGCAGGTCGTGGAGCACAGCTCAGACTTCGCGTATCCGGTCGTTGCGGATCCTGCTGTGCGGGGAAATCTCATCACCGACGTGAAGCTCAGCTGGAGCAGCTACGGCACCACCGTTGGAGTCACCCCCCGCTCCGGCTGGGCGATCACGCCGTTCTCCAACTGGTGGGTGGAATACAAGCTCTGGGTGAGTGCGCATTACGAGGGCAACAAGTTCTATAACCAGCTTCGGTGCCACGTCGACATCGCCCCTTTCAAGTCGCCCTGGAACCTCGACGCTTGGCGGCCTGACGTAAGGTACAGCGACGTCTTGGCCGCAGGATGCAACCCGTAGGAGCGATTGTGAAGCAACGAACGCGACGAGCAATGGTCACCATTGGATTCGTCGGTGCCGGCGTCATCATCCTCGCCATCGTCATGGCGATTGCTGAGGGCTACATCTCGGACGCGGAGCACACGGCTGGGAACCTCGCACCTGCTGCTCTGACTGGTCTGTTTGGCGCATGTCTCATGCTCGTCGGCTTCGGGAGCATTCTCTTCCGAGAAGAGTGACTAGGGGACTACAGCTCAGCTCGTTCGGCCCTGCTACCCGTAAGGGTGGCGGGGCCTTCTCCTGCCCGCACACCGTTCGTGGCACGGCGATCCGCTCCGAATCGGGCTACCGTACCGAGATGGACGAGTCACTCCTGACCATCGAATCGTTGCGCGAACTCACGGACGCGGACGCCGAAGCAATTGCATCGCTCCTGGTGCAGCTCTCCGCATCCGCAGCATTCGATCGCGCTCGAACCGAGGCGGTCATCGCACACGAGGCGACGGAGCTCCTGGTGGCGCGTGACTCTGGGCGCATCGTCGGCACCGCCACTCTCGTGACCGCGCCTTCCCTGACCGGGCTCCGCGGGCACGTCGAAGATGTCGTGGTCGACGAGGCGGAACGGGGGCGCGGCATCGCGCGACTCCTCCTGGGGCACGTGACGCAGCTTGCCCAAGAGCGCGGACTCCGGACGCTCGATCTCACCTCCCGCCCGTCCCGAGAGTCTGCACTGCGGCTGTGCGAGTCCGTCGGTTTCCGCAGGCGTGAGACGAACGTGCTCCGGTTCAGCCCGACCGCGGACTAGTTACGGCGCGACCCCTCGCAGCAATCGCACCACCGTCCCCTTGGTCGAGATGTGGCGGTCTCGCGGGCTGGCGTGCTTCCCGGTAGCGGAGGGCGACTTCTCAGCCCGCGCAGGTCAGACCGCGGCCGGCGGCACCGTCAAGACGTCACCGCCACACTCGTCGCCAGCACCACACGCCGCCCGGGTCATGGCTTCCATCGTGAATTGCGCACGGACACGGAGCGATCGGTGAGGTTGACGCCGATCGTAAAAGCAAGGAGCCCGATCACGAGGTACACGGGAAGCGCATTTCCAGCCGGGCTGTCGAGGTCGCCCGACGAGCCGAACCACGCCAGGACCCCGAACCACACCAGAACGGGAACGATGGCGAGAAGAGTGCCGAGCTTCGTGCCGACCCGCCCCACCAACGCCCTTAGAGGAGAAGAGCTACGCCCACCGCGACAAGAAGCATGATGTCCACCTCTAGCAGTTCCTCACCCACGGCCACCACACACTCGCCGGCCCCGACCCGATGCCGCGGGATCGCGCTCGCTGTGTCATGCGACATATAAAGGCATACATATGAGGTCATAGCCGATGTTCTCGACTCGGGGTATCCGGGGAATGCAGTAGGGAGAACCGCGACCGTGGCGCCTCACCGCAATCCAGCGAGAGACTCAGCCCGCCGCGATCCCCCGCAGCAACCGCACCACCGTCTCGTCCACCCGCTCCGCGCTCAACGGCTGCCCGATCAGGGCGGAGTACGAGGCGATCGCGATGAACTCGTCGGCGACCGCGGCGGCATCCACGTCGGCCCGTACATCTCCGTCCGCCCGTCCGCGCGCCACCCGCTCCGACACCCACTCCCGGATCGGTGCCGCCAGCCGCTCGTTCAACACCAGCCCCAGCTCCGGGTCGGCCGCCGTGACCTCGATGAGCGCCCGCGCGAGCGACACACCCTCGGGCCGAGCGAGCCCCGCGGACACCGACGTGAACCATGCGCGCAGGTCCGCGCCGAGGTCGTCCGTCATCGGCACGACGACATCCGCACCAGGGACCGCGCCTTCGAGCAGCGCTTCCCCGAGGATCGCGGCCTTCGACGGCCACCACCGGTAGATCGTCTGCTTCGACACCTCCGCCTCAGCCGCAAGACCCTCGATCGTCACGGCCTCGTACCCGTCTGCGGCGAGCGCGCGACGCATCGCCTCCAGCACGGACTGGCGGGCCTTTTCACTGCGAGGACGGGGCACCTTTCGAGCGTACAGAGGCGTACACTGGAACATAAGTAGACGCACCGTTGCGAAACTACGACGGAAACCCGAGCAAGGAGAAAGAGCATGGCCCTCACCGCACACTCCACCATCGGCGACTGGATGAACGACCCCACCGGCGGCCCGCTCATCCGGGGCCTGTTCGAGCAGACGGGCGCCGACCCCGAGCTCCTGACCCCCGTGCTCGGACTCCCCCTGCAGCAGCTCGTCGCCATGAGCCAGGGCCAGCTCCCGCAGTCGGTCGTGGACGACCTCGTGCGCGCCGCGAACAACGGCGAGATCCCGGAGGACGACGCCTCCGAGGGCTGGACCGAGAAGGTCACCTCCGGCCGCTTCGCCGGCAAGACCGTCATCGTCACCGGCGCCGCGTCCGGCATCGGCAAGGCCACCGCCTCGCGCATCGCCCGGGAAGGCGGTCGCGTGATCGCCAGCGACATCGCCGCCGAGAAGCTCGACGCCCTCAAGGCCGAGCTGCCGGACGCCGACATCGTCACGGTCGCGGGCGACCTCACCACGCAGGACGCGATCGACGCCGTCGTCGCCGCCGCGGGCGATCGCATCGACGGGCTCGCGAACGTCGCCGGCATCAACGACGACTTCTCCCCCGCAGGCGAGACGCCGGATGCCGTGTGGGACCGCGTCATCGCGATCAACCTCACCGCGCCGTTCAAGCTGATGCGCGCGGTCCTCCCCGTCATGGAGAAGGCCGGCCGCGGCGCGATCCTCAACGTGTCGAGCGAGGCGGGCCTGCGCGGCAACGCCTCGGGCAACGCCTACACGGCCAGCAAGCACGGCATCATCGGCGTCACCAAGTCGGCCGCCTTCATGTATGGGCCGAAGGGCATCCGCGTGAACTCCGTCGCCCCGGGCGGCGTCGCCACCGGAATCCCCATGCCCCCGCACATGTCCGAGTACGGCTCCGGCCGCCTCGCCCCGTTCCAGCAGGCCATCCCGACCGTCGCGACCGCTGAGCACCTTGCCGCATCGATCACCTTCCTGCTCTCGGACGACGCCGTGAACATCAACGGCGCCATCCTCGCCTCCGACGGCGGCTGGTCCGTGCAGTAACGCGACTCCATGGAACCGACGCCCCCGCCGACCCGAACGGCGGGGGCGTTTCGCGTGTACCGGTAAACGCACGGAACATATCGCTGACGTCGATACACGGACGAGGCCGAATGGCAGGATGGTCCCGTGCGTCTTGCCTTCCGTGTACTCCCTCCTCGATCCAAGCCGTCGTCCTCCACCGACACCTTCACCCTGGTCGAGGACAGATGGGATGACTACACATTCAAGACGACGTTCCACCTCAGCTACACCGACCCCGACGGCGTCATCCAGAGCCTCGGGTTGGTGAAGATCGCCAGCTTCGGAATGGGCGATGAGCGCGCGAGCACCAAGCTGCCGAAGAGCACCTTTGCCACACTCGGAGAGGAGTTCTTCTCGCTCGGGCAGGATCGCGAGTACTACGAGAACCTTCTCGGGTTGGGGGACGAACGTCGCAAGGCCGTTCTTGTCGCCCTGAGGGATATTGCCTTGGACGCTGAGCTGTATGAGAAAGCCATCCTCGAGCCGGTGACGGCCGCGTCGCTGCTGCGAGACGTGGAGGACACCGTCATCACATCGCAATTCCGGCGGATCGCCGAGGGCCACGCACCTCGGACCGACTTCCACTTCTCGTACGCGCTGCCGCAGTGGGCCGAAGAGACCGCCACCCAAGAGCCGATCGAGTTCCATATCGAAGCCGAAGCCTCACCTTCGACGAACGTGCGGGTCGTCATCGGGGCCAACGGCGCCGGCAAGAGCACCATGATGCGCAACTTCGCGGCGAGCCTGCGAGCCGACAGCGTCCCGGCTGAGACCGGAGTCTTCTCCCAGTTGGGGTCGCGCACTCGGCCACGACGGAGGATCCCGTTCGACAACCTCGTCACCGTGAGCTTCTCGGCTTTCGATCAGTTCCCGGAGAACCTTCGCGACCCGAACGGGAAGAAGGGCGACGTCCCCCACCATGTGATCGGCCTCCGCGGGGTGTCCGACTACTCCGCCGAGGAAAGCGAGCTCGCGGTGCAGTTCGCGACGACGCTGCGACCCTGCATCCGTGGCCCCCGGCGAGAGCGCTGGCTGATCGGACTCAAGACGCTCGCGTCCGCGGATCCCATACTCGAGCGGCACCGACTCGAGACGCTCGTCGACGCGGCCGCGGTCGACGACGAGGTCGTCGGCGCACGGAAGGCCTTCGATGCCCTGAGCTCCGGGCACAAGATCGTCTTGCTCACGATGACCGCCCTCGTTCGATATGTCGAAGAACGCAGCCTCGTGCTCATCGACGAACCGGAGACGCACCTGCACCCGCCTCTGCTCTCTGCGCTGATCCGGGTACTCACCGGTCTCATGAACGACCGGAACGGGGTCGCCTTCGTCGCAACGCACTCACCCGTCGTACTCCAGGAGGTGCCTCGTTCCTGCGCGCTCATCTTGAGGCGGCGCGGAAACAGGTCGACCCTACGCCATCCGAGGATCGAGACTCTCGGCGAATCGCTCTCGGTTCTGACGAGTGAGGTCTTCGGGCTGAACGTCACCGATACCGCCTATCACGAACTACTCGATCGGTATTCGATGACCGATGACGAGTCGCGCCTCCGCGACCAACTGGGCGGGGAAGCACTCGCCATTCTTCGCGCCCTCGACGACGAAGAAGACGAGGACGCCGAAGAAGACGAGCATGAGGAAGACCGCCGTGGTTGAGCATCTCGGTCTTCCGCTGGTCAGCCACCACGAGGTGTACGGCTCCGCCGTGGACGTCATCGGCCACAAAGCCCTCGCGCAAAGGCACCACGACGAAGAAGCACTCATCCTCACCGCGGGACTGCAGTACGAAGCGCTCGCACGAAGCGGCAACCTCGCAGGCATCCGACCACCGGGATATCTCCCCGTGCATGTCACCGACAAGGAGCTTCGACGGCTGTACCGGCGACTGCGCGACGGGACATTTTCGCGCATGTACTACGACCGTCTCATCGACCATGCGGTCGATGACCGCTGCCCATACTGCAGCGACCGCGAACCCACCACGCTCGACCACTATCTCGCCAAGTCCGAGTTCGGCGTCTACGCGGTTCTGCCCATCAACCTCGTGCCGAGCTGCGACCGCTGCAACTCCAAGAAGGGCAACTTCGAGCAGTCGACGCGCGGGCAACACGGCGCAGTCCTCCATCCGTATTTCGATGACGTGAGCGAGGAACACTGGCTGAAAGCGACGATCGTGGACAACGCCGGGCCCGTGGCCCGGTTCTACGTCGATCAAAGCGCGATCTCGGATCCGGCGCTGCGCACCCGCGCCTCGTCACATCTCAATGCCCTTCGGCTGAAGAAGTACTTCAAGGTCAAAGCGGGCCAGGAGATCAACAACCTGGACCGCAAACTCCCGGCCGTCCTGGCCAAGCGCGGTCGAGCGGCCGTCGTCGACCATCTCCTCGATCAAGCGGACTTCCGGGCAGGGGAGCGCGTGAATTGTTGGGAGCGGGCCGTCTACGAGGCTCTGGCCGAGAGCCCCTGGTATCTCGACGTTCACCTGCCGACTCTCCCCGTCCGAAGGATTCGACCGAACCGTCACGAGCCGATCGCGCTCTGACCGAACGGTGGGCGTTTCGCGTCTGCCGACGCGCATAATCCCGTACTCACCGCCCCACCCCGACCTACACTCGACGTCATGCTGAAGCTCGTGTCGATCGTGATCCGCGTGACGGACCTCCCCGCGCAGTCCACGTTCTGGAAGGAAGCTCTCGACTACGTCGAACGCGACCCCGGGGACGACGACTGGGTCGTGTTGAAACCGCGCGATGCCGACGCTCCCTGCATCGCCCTCGACGCCCACCACTCCGAACGGGTGCTGCCGCCGCGCATCCACCTCGACATCTACGCCGAGGATCAGAGCGCCGAAGTCCAGAGGCTCACGCAGCTGGGGGCGCGCGAGGTGCACTGGGTCGGACGCCCGGCCGACGCCGATTACGTGATCATGGAGGATCCGGAAGGCAACCGCTTCTGCATCGTCGACCGGCCGGATTGGTCGGGCTGGGACCGCGCCGACGAAGGGGTGCATGTCTGAGCAAGCAGTCTCGGCGGACGCGGAGGGGACTGGTCGGGGCCCTCAGACGTCCCGGCGATTGTTCACCAGCGACCGTGTCTTCGTCATGCCCTGTTCATTCGGCATCGCGATGGGGCTCGTCGTCATCACCGGGTTGTCACTCGCTGGCTGCGCATTCGCGAACGCCGTGAGGATCACGGTCACGATCAGTGGATCCGGGGAAGCGGTCATCGTCGCGACAGTCATCGTCGCGTGCTCTCTCGGGGTCGTCGCGTTGCGTCGCGACCGACGCTCACCCGATTGACGCCCTCTGGTCACACCTGACCGGGCCGGCCGTCCCGCGCCATCGCCTGACGGTGTGAGGTCAGCGCCGCGCGCACGGCAGAGTAGATCACCAGCCAGGTGATCAGGATCCCGATGAGGATGAACGCGAGGTTCATGAGAAGGAAGGGTACGAGCGAGTCGGAGAACATCGCCCCAGAATGCCGCACCCCGCGCACCCGCCCGGTCAGACTCCCCGCATCCGCGCCACGGCCGCCCGCACCAGCGCCGCGTTCCCCGGAGCACTCGCGCCGTCGGGGAGCAGCAGCGTGTCCTCCAGGCCGATGCGCGACGCCAGCCCGAACTCGACGGCAAGGTCGAACACCGGCCACGTCGAGCCCTCCTCGCCGTGCAACAGGATCGGGAGGTCGGGCTCCTCCAGCTGCACATGGGCGATCATCCCCTCAGCGTGGTCACGCAGCACCTCGGTCGGCTCGTCGGGGAGCTCGATCAGCACCCGCAGGCACTGCCCGCGAACGGGCGACCGCTTCCACACCTCGAAGCCGGCCGCGTCCCACAACCCAGCCTCGACCGCGACGCCGCGCTTCAGCAGCAGTGCGGCCACCTCGTCGGCTCCGGCCTCGTGCCAGTTGACCGACGCGTGATCGGGCAGCTCCGTCCACGCCTCAATGGCGGCGAGGCGGCGCTCGATGTCGGGCTCGGCCCAGGCGCCCGTCGTCACCCCGACCGGCACACCGGGGCTCGCGGAGCGCACCGCGGCCACCCATCGGGCGACATCGTCGGCGGCGAGACTGTCGCGACCGGCCTCGTCCTTCGGGTGCACATGCACCTCGTGTGCCCCCGCCGCCACAGCACGCGCGGAATCGTCGGCCACGACCGAGGCATCCGCACTCAACCACGGGTGCTCGACCGCATCACGGGCGCCGTTCACGCATACCTGCACCAGCATCCGACGCGGAGGCCGGGTAGGCGGGTGGGAGTCCGCCGCGGTCATCGGCCGATCAGCTCGCGCGGGTGCAGGTCATGGGGAGGGGCGTCGGTCGAGGGACCCTCTTCGGCGCGCACCGTGTGCTCGACCTGACGCGCCACCGCCGCGCTGCGGCCGACCTTGACCGCCTCGGCTTCGCTCATGAAGCTGCTCCCCAACGTCTGCGATTCACCCTCGATGCGGTTGAACCAGATGCCGTTGCGGTGGAACGTCTCGATGTCGCCTGCAGCCATGACGGGTTCCCTTCTCTCGCATCCCTTTCTATGTCAGACCACCGACACGACGGAGGGGCTTGACAGCCTCCGCACCATCGCCCGTCGATCTCACATCGGAGACCGGATGCACACGCTCGGGATCGACCGCCCAGTCGTACTCATCGCGCATCCATTCGGCGTCGCCTCACCGAGCTCGGCGGCCTGCGAAGGGGAGGGGTATCCCAGGTTCTCGTCCGGAGTGCAGACTCCCCTTGCGGCTCTGCCGCCGGTCGAGGAACAAGGCGGGTGCGGGCATCGAGCGGATGCGCGGGAACGGCCCCGCAGAACCGGAGGGGCGCTGGTAACGTTCCCTTGATCGACGGCACCACATTCGGAGGGCAGTGATGAGCGAACCAGCGCGCCGCCCGACCGTCAAGGAAGTCGCGACCAGGGCCGGCGTCAGCCCCATGACCGTCTCCCGCACGCTCTCCGGCGGAATCAACGTCAAACCCGACGTGCAGCAGCGCGTGATGGAGGCCGTGGCCGAGCTCGGCTACCACCGCAACGAGAACGCGCGCAGCATCCGCCCCGGACACTCGAGCGGCCTCATCGGCGTCGCGATCACGAACATCGCGAACCCCTACTACTCCACCTTCGCGCTCGGCGTCGAGGAGGAAGCCGCCCTCACCGGTCGCCGCATCCTGCTCGGCAACACCTCGGAGGACCCGGCACGCGAAGCCGACCTCGTCGGCGACTTCCTCGGCCGCCGCGTCGACGGGCTGATCGTCGTCCCCGCCGGTACGACCTCCGCGCACCTCGCCCATTCGCAAAACCAGGGCGTCCCCGTCGTGCTCGCCTCTCGACGCATCGAAGGACTCGCCGTGGACAGCGTCGTGCTCGCCGACGACGAAGGCGCCCACCGCGGGACGACGGCGCTCCTCGATCGCGGACACACCCGGATCGGCTACCTCGGCAACGCGCTGTCGATCTTCACCGGCGAGCGCCGCTACGCGGGCTTCCTCCGCGCCATGCAGGAGCGGGGCCTCACGGTCGACTCCCCGCTCGTCGCCACGAACCAGCAGACCGTCGACCAGGCGCGCGAGGCGACGCGAACGCTCCTCGCCGCGTCGCATCCGCCCACCGCGATCTTCTGCGCCAACAACCGCAACGCGATCGGTGCGCTCAAGGAGATCAACGCCCAGCTCGACGCCGGGTCGCGGGCCGTGTCGGACTTCCCCGAGATCGTGAGCTTCGACGACTTCGAGCTCGCCGAGCTCTCCCCCGTGCCGATCAGTGTGATCGACCACGACCCGCGCGAACTCGGCCGCACCGCCACCCGTCTGCTGCTGGACCGCCTGGACGGCGGCGAGCGCGACAGGGAGCACCGCGAGCTCGAATTGCCCGTGTCCCTGCGCGGCGTGCGCTGACGCGACCCGACATCCATCCGGGTGTTGACACCCCCACCCCTCGTTGATAACGTTACCAATCATCGACGAGGAGGCCGGATGGAGCTGTGCATCGATTTCGGAGGCACCGAGATCAAGATCGCCCTCATCGACGGCAGCCATGTCATCGGCTCGCGTAGCATCCCCGTGAGCGGCGCCTCCGCCGACCTCGACACAGCCGCTACGCATGCCCGCGCGCTGCTCGACCAGACCGGCCGTGCCGCAGACGCCGTGGGCATCGCCGTCCCCGGCGTCGTGGATCCCCGCAGCGACCGGATGCTGCACGCCAACGCCAAGTACGACTTCCTCGAAGACGTCAACCTGCACGCCTGGGCGCGCACCGAGTTCGACCTGCCGTCCGTCGTTGAGAACGATGCGCGCGCGGCGCTGATCGGCGAGACCTCCTCGGGCAGCGCGGCCGGCGAACGCGACGCTGTGCTCGTCGCCCTCGGCACCGGCATCGGGACTGCGGCGATGATCGACGGATCGGCCCTGCGCGGACGCACCGGCCACGCCGGGATCCTGGGCGGACACCTCACCGTCGACATCGACGGCCCCACCTGCCCGTGCGGGAACATCGGCTGCGGCGAAGCACTGGCGAGCACCAGGGCACTCCCCGAGCACGTCTCCATGGCGCAGGTGTTCACCACGGACGCACACGCCGACCTGCGCGACCGCTTCCTGCACGTCTGGGGAGCCGTCGTCACGTCGCTCGTGCACTCCTACGACCCCGCCGTCGTGATCCTCTCCGGCGGCATCCTGCGCGCGGGCGATGCCGTGAGGGCACCGATCGAGGACTTCGTGCGCGAGCACCTGTGGCCATCGCTGACACCGCCGCGCCTCGTCGTCCCGCCCGAGCCCGAACTCTCCGTCGTCCGCGGGCTCAGCGCCCTGACCCATTCCGCCCACACCGCCACCACCCACACCGCCATCCCGCAGGAGGAACAGTGACCACCCCGATCAGCGACATGCATGAAGGGCACACCACCCGAGGTCGCTACGACACCCAGCCCACCGTGGCGCTGCCCGACGGCGAGCGCATCCTCCGCGGCGCTGACGGCTGGACGGCAGCGGCCGAGCTCGCCGAAGCCTGCGCCCGCGTGACCGGTAACGCGCCCGTGCTGCTGATCGACACCTACCCCGGAGTGGACGTCGAGGCCCTCACCGCCCAGGTGCGCCAGGCGCTGCCGGAGTGGGCGGTCGTCGACGTCGAGACCGCGGCGCGACCGGTCGCGGAGGTCGAGCGGCTGATCGCCCCGAACCTCACCGACGACCGCGTCTTCGGTGTCATGAGCCACTTCGCCCTCACCGACTTCTACGACACCGCGAAGCTCGACGCTCTGGCAGCCACCATCGTCGAGAACCCCACCGTGGTGATCGGCTGGGGCGCGGCCCTGCTCTCCCCGCGCCTGACGGGCGACGCCGTGACGGTGCTCGCCGACATGGCCCGCTGGGAAATCCAGCTGCGCCAGCGCAAGGGCGCGACCAACTGGCGCGCCGACAACGCCTCGGAAGACAACCTCCGCAAGTACAAGCGCGGCTTCTTCGTGGAATGGCGCACCGCCGACCGTCACAAACGCGCGCTGTTCGACACCGTCGACTTCGTGCTCGACGGCAACGCCATCTCGCCGGCCGAACAGCATCCGGATTCGCCGGAAGCGGGGATGATCACGGGAGCCGCCTTCCGCCAGGCTCTGAAAGATGCCGCGCGTCGGCCGTTCCGCGTCGTCCCCTTCTTCGACCCCGGCGTGTGGGGCGGACAGTGGATGAAGAACCTCATCGGCCTCGACCCCTCGAAGGACAACTACGCCTGGTGCTTCGACTGCGTCCCCGAGGAGAACTCGCTGCTGCTGGAGGGCGAAGGCGGCGTGATCGAGATCCCCGCCCTGGACCTCGTCTTCAGCCGCCCTGTCGACCTGCTGGGCGCGAAGACGTTCTCGCGATTCGGCGCCGAGTTCCCGATCCGCTTCGACTTCCTCGACACCATGGACGGCGGCAACCTCAGCCTGCAGGTGCACCCGCTCACCGACTACATCCAGAACACGTTCGGCATGCACTACACGCAGGACGAGAGCTACTACATGCTCGATGTCGGCGACGACGCGGTGGTGTACCTCGGGACGAAGGAGGGCATCGATCCCGCCGAGATGCTCCAGGAGCTGGCGACAGCCCAGGACGGCGAGCATCCCTTCCCCGCCGAGAAGTACGTCAACTCGTTCCCGGCCCGCAAGCACGACCACTTCGCGATCCCCGCCGGAACCGTGCACTGCTCCGGCGCGAACTCGATGGTGCTGGAGATCTCGGCGACGCCGTTCATCTTCACCTTCAAGCTCTGGGACTGGGGCCGGGTGGGACTCGACGGGATCCCCCGCCCCGTGCACCTCGACCACGGCGCCAACAACATCCAGTGGGACCGCGACACCACCTGGGTCGGCGACAACCTCATCGACCAGGTCGAGACCATCCGCACCGACGGCGACGTGATCGAGGAGAGCACGGGCCTGCACGAGCTCGAGTTCATTGAGGTGCGTCGACACTGGTTCACCCAGACGGCCGACCACGACACCGAGGGCACCGTGAACGTGCTCAACCTCGTGGAAGGCGATGAGGTCGAGGTGGTCAGCCCGACCGACGCCTTCGCCCCCTTCGTGATCCATTACGCCGAGACGTTCATCGTCCCCGCCGCCGTCGGTGCCTACCGGATCCGGCGCACCGAGAACTCGCGCAGCCCGCGCTTCGCGACCGTCAAGGCCTACGTACGCGGCTCGCGTGCGAGCGACGACTGAAGACGCCGCACCCGACGAGCACCGCACCCGAGAAACAGCACACCCGACACACACCGCACACCCGAGAAACACGAACAAGGGAGTTCAGAATGATTTCGCGACGCACGATCGCCGCCGCCGCGGCCGGTCTCCTCCTCGGCACCCTGGCACTGGCCGGATGCTCCGGCGACTCCGGATCCGGCGGGGAGGGCGAGGTCGCCGGCACGCTCGACTTCTACACCGACAAGGCGGCGTGGAAGCCCGATTTCGAGTCGCTCAACGAGGTCAGCGGCGATGCCGTCGACATCACCCTGAAGACCACGGGCTACTCCGACGCCAACCAGTACGACGCCTTCATCAAGCAGTCGTTCCGCACCGACAAGTCGCCGGGGCTGTTCACCTGGCACACCGGCGAGTCGCTCAAGCAGCTCGTGGACGAGGGTCTGGTCGCCGAGACCACCGACATCTGGTCCAAGGCGGTCGACGAGGGCTGGGTGAGCGAAGACCTGCGCGACAGCTATACCTTCGACGGCAAGCAGTACTGCGTGCCGATGAACATCGCCTACTGGATCATGTTCTACAACAAGGCCGCCTTCGCCGACAACGGCATCGAGGTGCCGACGACCTGGGACGAGCTGAACACCGCCGCCGAGACGCTGAAGGACGCGGGGGTCACCCCGTACTACCAGACCAGCGTGCTGTTCACCTTCCAGTGGTTCCAGCACCTGGTCGCCTCCACCGACCCCGACCTGTACGCCGGACTCACCACGGGCGACGCGAAGTACACCGACCCCGAGATCGTCGACATCATGAACGTCTGGCTCGACGAGCAGAAGGCGGGCTGGTTCAGCGACGCGGGCAGCACGACCGACCCCGCGGTCGGCCTCAAGCAGGGCGACTACGCCATGATCAACTTCGGCACGTTCTTCGCCGGCAACCTCGAAGGCGCCGGCATGACCACCGACGACTACGGCATGTTCGCGATCCCCGCGGTCAGCGACGACCTCGACGCCACTCCGGTGGCCGTGGAGTCGGGCCCGATCTGCACCGCCGAGAACTCGAAGCAGCGCGACCTGGGTCTGGCCTACGCCGAATGGTGGATGTCGCCCGACGCGCAGACCGCGTGGAACGACGCGCACGGCGACGTCGCGTTCAACCCGAAGGCGAAGGTCTCCGACCCCGCACTGGCCGAGATCGGCGAGCAGATCGCCGGCGACGACTACATGCTCTACGACCGGTTCTTCGAAGCCATGCCGACCGAGATCGTGACCACTGCGATCGAGCAGTTCGGCGCGTTCAATGCCAACCCCGGCGACCCGATGCCGTTCCTGGAGAAGATCCAGGCCACGGCTGACAAGTACTGGGCAGAGCAGGAGTAAGCGGGCGGATGGCGCATCAGAAGACGCCCTACCAGTGGTCCGCCCGGGGCTTCGTCGCCCCGGGCGTGATCCTGGTCGCGGTCCTGCTCTACCTCCCGCTGCTGTGGACGGTGTTCCTCAGCTTCACGAAGTACAACGGCCTCGGCAGCCCGAAGTGGATCGGGCTCGACAACTACGTCGAGATGTTCACCGACGGCGACTTCGTGGGCTCGGCGATGAACACCGTGCTCTGGGTGATCGGCACCCTGATCATCCCGGTCGGCATCGGCCTGGCGATCGCGCTGCTCACCTGGAACCTCGGCGGCGGCATCTGGCTGCGCCTTCCGTTCCTCATCCCCTACGCCCTCTCCGGCATCGGCGTCGGCGTGGTCTGGTCGTTCATCCTCTCCTCGGGCGGAGCGCTCGATCAGGCTCTCGCCGCGTTCGGCATCACCGACCCGCCGCGCTGGCTGCTCGACGCCCCGCTCAATACGGTCGTGATGATCATCGCGTCGTCGTGGCAGGGCGTCGGCGTGAACGCCCTGCTGTTCACGATCGGCCTGCAGGCGATCCCCAAAGAGCCGCTCGAGGCTGCGCGCATCGACGGCGCCGGCGGGGTGCGCCTGTTCACCAGCATCCTGTGGCCGATGCTGCGTCCGCTCACCGCCGTGGTCGTCGGCCTCTCGATCGTCGCGAGCCTCAAGACCTTCGACATCGTGTGGGGCATGACCAAGGGCGGACCTGGCACCGTCTCCGAGACCCTCGCGCTGACCATGTACAAGGAGACGTTCGTGAACAGCGACTACGGGCTCGGCTCCGCGATCGCGGTGTTCCTCACCGTGATCACGCTCGTCGCCTCGGTGCTGTACCTGCGCCAGCAGCTCTCCCCGAAGAAGGAGATGTGATGTCGAAGATCATCCGCACCACCGTGCTCGTCATCCTCGGGATCGTGTGGCTGCTGCCCGCCTACCTGCTCGTCGTGAACGCGATGAAGGACCCGACCACCTTCACCTCGAAGGAGTCGTGGATCCCCACCGACTTCCACCTGTTCGAGAACTTCGGTCAGGCGCTCGAGCTCTCCGGCATCGGCGACAGCATCGTCAGCACGCTCATCTACTCGATCGTCTCGCCGACCATCGCCGTGCTCGTGGGCGCCGCGGCCGGCTTCGCGATCGTGGCCCTGCGCCTCAAACGCGGATTCCTGTGGTTCGTCGTGATCTTCGGCGGCACGGTCTTCCCGCTGCAGATGGTGCTGCTGCCCCTGTTCGACGCCTACTCGCGCACCGGACTGTTCGACACCCGCGTGGGCATGATCATGATCTACACGGTGATCTCGATCCCGTTCTCGGCCTTCGTGATGCGCAACTTCTTCACGGGCGTCGCGCACAACGTGTTCGAGGCCGCGGTGCTCGACGGCGCCACGACCTGGCGCATCTTCGTGCGGCTGTACCTGCCGATGGCGTCGAGCGCGCTGGTCGCGATCTTCATCCTGCAGGCCACGTTCGTGTGGAACGACCTGCTGCTCGGCCTCACGCTCAGCCAGTCCGACGACATCCGCCCCATCATCACCACGCTGTCGGGCATGCAGAGCACCTACGGCGGCGCGCAGATGTCGGTCGTGCTGGCCGCGGCCGTGCTCGTCTCGCTCCCCACCGTGGTGCTGTTCCTGTGCACCCAGCGGTTCTTCGCCAAGGGCCTCGCGCTCGGGCAGTACTGATCCTCACTCCGCCTCGAAAGGCATCATGAATCCCCTCATCCCCACCGTCGAGGATCTGGTCGCCGATGCGGTCACGCATCACTACGACGACATGATCGCGCCCACGGGCCTCACGAACATGCTCGGCACCGTGCGCGTGGACCACGACCTGACCGCGCTCAGCGCCGTGCAGTTCCCGCCGGTGTCGCAAGGACTCACGCAGACCGCCGTGCTGTTCGTCGACGGCCGCCTGTTCGCCTCGTACGGTCTGCCCGTCACGCACGAGTGGCGGCCCGACCGGGTGGTGCGGCGCGCGAGCGTGGGGGAGGTCGAGATCGAGACCACGACCGTATGCGTGCCGGGGAAGACCGCGGTGGCGATAGACATCGCGGTGCGCAACTCCGGCGCGGTGGAGCGTGAGGTGCGGATCGGCCTCTCGTCCGCGGCGCGCGTGACCCGGTCGGCCGAGGCCTGGCTCGACGCGGAATCACCGTCGGAACGCGGCACCGCGACCGTCGACGGCGGGTGTCTCGTGTTCGGTTCGACCGATGCCGCGGCGTGGAGCGTGCAGGGTCTGATCGGCGGGACCGCGGCCCTCAGCGGTGTGGCCGACCTGCCCGATGCCTTCGACACCGGGATCGGCGGCAACGGCCGCGGCGGCGAGCTCGCGACCACGCTGCCCGTGCCCGCCGGCGGAACCGCGCGCACCGGCTTCGTGCAGGCGATCGGCCTCGACGAAGCCGATGCGAAGGCCACGTGGGCCGACGTCGCCGGTGACATCCCCGGTGCCGTGGCCGCGGCCGAGGAGTTCTGGAACCGACAGCTCCGCGCCGCGTTCGACCCGAGCGACACCGAGTTCTCCGGCGCACTGCCCGTGCTCGACACCGCCTCCGCACCCCTCCGTCGCCTGTACTGGTGGGCGGCGCTGGGCGTGATCTGGTTCCGCCGCGACTTCGCCGGCAATGTGCTCGGGCGGTCGTACGACACGCTCATGCCCAACTACTGGGGCACCACCACGTTCATCTGGGACTACAGCCTCAGCTCGGTGAGCCACGCCCTGCTCGACCCCGACGAGATGCGCACCCAGGTGCGGCACTGGATCTCCCTCGACATCCACTCGCACTTCGGCACGTCGTCCCTCACCGGAGGCCCGGTCGGCCGCTGGTACTCCGTGAACGACTACGCCATGACCCGGCTCGTGCACGACTACGTGCGCTTCACGGGCGACGTCGCGTTCCTCGACGAGCTCGTGGGCGACCAGACCGTGGCCGCGTCGGTGCGGCAGTGGGCGACCGCCTGGAAGGAACTGCGTCGCGAGACACCCCTGGCCGACTACGGCGAGATCGACAACCTGCTGGAGTGCGTGAGCTCGTACACGCACGAGGTGGCGAGCCTCAACGCCGCGAACGTGTGGAGCATGCGCACCGCCGCCGACCTGGCCGACCTGCGGGGCGACGAGACCGCGGCGAGCGCGCTGCGCACCGAAGCCGACGCGCTGCTCCCGGCCGTGATCGCGCGCTATCTTCCCGGCACCGGTGTCTTCGCGGCAGGACAGCCCGACGGCACGCAGCTTCCCGTGCGGCACTGCTACGACTTCAGCGTGGTCGGCACCACGATCGCGGACGACCTCGCCCCGGGAATCCGCGACGAGATGGTTGGGTTCTTCCAGCGCGAGCTGCAGACCGACAACTGGATGCGCGCACTCTCACCCTGGGACCCCGACGCCAGCTACAGCCCACGGCCCGACCACCAGTGGAACGGCGCCTACCCCGCCTGGCCCGCCGACGCCGGACGCGCGCTCGCTGCACTCGGAGCCCCCGAAGTGCTGACCGGCTGGATCGAAGGGCTGTCCCGGACGGCGAACCAAGGGCCGATGGGGCAGGCGCACTTCGTGGAGGAGGCCGTGCCGGGCATCAACGGCGGAGCCCGCAAAGCCCCACCGCAGCTGCCGTACATCATCGACTGGTCGTGCTCCTCGTCCGGGGCCTGGATCGAGCTCGTGATCGAAGCCCTGTTCGGTGTCTCGGTCGCCGCCGACGGCACGGTGCGAGCGGCCGGATGCATCGCCGCCCTCGACCCGGGTGCGACCCTGCGCGGCCTGCGCGTCGGCACTCGCACCTACGACATCGACGCCACCGGAGGCATCACCCCCGTCCGCTGACCTGCACGACAGAGCATCAACCGAACACGAGAGCACCACCCGAACACAAAGGAGTGATCGACATGAGAAGACGCACCATCGCGGCGACCCTCGCCGCGGCGTCCCTCTGCGCCGGCGCACTGTTCGCCGCCCCGGCCACCGCAGCCGTTCCGACCGGAGGGAACCACGGCAGCGGAGGACACGGTCCCGGCCAGTGCTCGCTGGTCGACAAGACGCTCACCGCCACGGCGAACGCGGATCAGGGCCTGACCGAGCAGTTCACCACCTACGGGAACACGGGAGGCGCGTGGACCGGCGGCGACAGCACGTACTCCCTGCCACTCGGGAAGGGGAAGACCGGATGGTTCTTCTCCGACACGTTCCTCGGCACCGTGAACGCCGACGGCTCGCGGCCCACCGACTCCCCGTTCGTGAACAACTCCGTCGTGGTGCAGGACCGCCGCAGCGGCATGACGACCATCACGGGAGGCACCCCGGAGGAGCCTGCCGCCATCATCCCGCCCGAGCCCGACGGCAAGTGGTACTGGATCGGCGACCCCACACCCGGACGCGACGGCACGGTGCAGGTGCCGCTGCTGCAGTTCGGGCGCACGGGCAGCGGCCAGTGGGATTTCGCATGGACCGCGAACCGCCTTGCCACCCTCGACGGCCGGACCCTGCAGCTGGAGTCCATCACCGACCTGCCTTCGGCGACCGGGATCAACTGGGGGTCGTGGACGCTGGAGGAACGCGGCACCACGTACATCTACGGCATCGCGGATCCGGGTGGAGTGCGCTCGGCCTACGTCGCCCGCGCGCAGGACCGCGACGGCGTGAAGGGCGCGTGGACGTACTGGAACGGCACCGGATGGTCGGCTGCCGAGACCGACGCCGTCCCTGTCGTGCCGTACGTGGCGAACGAGTTCAGCGTCGCCCCCTTCCGCGACGGTTACCTGCTCGTCACGCAGGACACGTCGGAGCTGTTCAGCACCCGCATCGTCGCCCGCACCTCGTGCTCGCCCACCGGCCCGTTCACCGATCCGGTCGAGCTGTACCGCACACCCGAGACAGGCGCGCTGGGCAGCTACGGCGACCCCGATGTGTTCACCTACAACGCACACGAGCATCCGCAGCTGCGCCAGGGCAACCGCATCCTCGTCTCCTACAACGTCAACACCTTCGACAACGTGGGCGACGTGTACGACGACGCCTCGATCTACCGTCCGCGGTTCATCGACGTGCAGCTCAAGGTCACCGGGTGACCGACGACCGTGCGGCGCTCCGAGGGCTTCTCGCCTCCGGAGCGCCGCTCACCTGGGTGCTCACGGGCGACTCCATCACGCACGGACTCATCCACACCCGCGGTGCCAGGAACTACGTCGACCACCTGCACGAGCTGATCCGCGGCGACCTCGGCCGGGTGCACGACACGGTGATCAACACCGCGATCACGGGGTGGCGCGCCGACCTGATCCTGGGGGACTTCGAGGGGCGCGTGGCACGCTGGCGCCCCGACGTCGTGACGCTGCTGATCGGCACGAACGACTGCACCACCGAGTGGCTCGATCCCGCGATCGAGGTGCCCGCGTTCGCCGATTCGGTCGCGGAGTTAGTGCGACGGGTGCGGGAGCTCGGCGCGGTTCCGGTGCTGCAGACACCGCCGCCCGCCGACCTGCTCCACGCCCCCGACCGCGCGCGTCTCGGGGATTTCGCGCAGGCGACCCGCGACGTTGCCAGCGCAGAGGAAGCGATCCTCGTCGACCAGCACGAGGCGTTCGTGGCGTTCTCGGCGGGAACGGGGCCAGGCAACGAGGGCACTCCATGGGGGTTGCTCGACGACGCATTCCACCCCGGCGCTGCCGGGCACGCGCTGCTGGCCCTCGGCCTGGCCGGGACGCTCGGGCTGGACGCCGAGGACTCCCGGGTGCTCACGGACCTGCGGGCGCGGGTGGCCGTGGCGCGGCATCCACACTGGCCGTCGACCTGACCGTCGTCCTGGGGCGACACGTCTGTCGGAGGATCGGACGGATGCACGATCCGCCGCAGGGATTCCTCCTGCATCCGTCCGATCCTCCTGCATCCGGTCGGCAGGGGCACGCCATCGCGGCTCAGCTGGCGACGTCGAGCACCCAGGTCACGCCGAAACGGTCGGTGAGCATGCCGAAACCGGCCGACCACACCGATGCGGCAAGCGGCTCGATCACGGTCGCGCCCTCGGCGAGGCGGTCCCAGTACTGCCGGAGTTCATCGAGCGAATCGGCCCGCAGGGCTTGGAAGAACGTGCGGTCGGTGAGGGTCGCCCCGTTCTCGCGGCGCGTGGTGCCGGCGGCGGCTGCGGGGTCGGGGGCGTCCTCTCCAGGGATGTCGTACGCCATCAGACGCACCACACCGTCCAGCTGCCCGAACACGATCTTGTCCCATCCGGGAACACCCTCGGGCATGCCGAACTGTCCGTACGTCGCCGCCGTCACCTCCCCGCCGAACACGGACCGATAGAAGTCGAGCGCCTGCCGAGCGGTGCCTCGGAAGTTCAAGTGGGTCGTGGTGGTGATGGTCATGGTCTTCTCCTCATCGCGAGCCCCGCCGTTCGGGACCTCTGACGACAACGATCACAGGAGTAGAGGTCAGTTTCCGTCCGCTACTTCGGGCAGACTGAATACCATGACCGGGAGTTCGTCACGCATGCTCGCCCTGCTGTCGCTGCTGCAGACCCCGCGCGACTGGCCGGGTTCCGTGCTCGCGGAACGTCTGGAGGTCAGCCCCCGCACGGTACGCCGCGACGTCGACCGGCTGCGCACTCTGGGCTACCGGATCGGTGCGATCAAGGGACCTGACGGCGGCTATCGTCTCGCCGCAGGGTCGGAGCTCCCGCCGCTGCTGTTCGACGACGACCAGGCCGTCGCCATCGCGGTCGCCCTGCAGACCGTTCCCTCCAGCGGAATCGACATCGACGAAGGCGCCGCCCGGGCGCTGGCCACCGTGCGCCAGGTGATGCCGTCCCGGCTGCGACATCGAGTGGACGGCATCCGCTTCGCCGACACCGCCGCCGAGGTGCGCGTCGAGCCTGCCGTGCTGGAGGCGGTGAGCGCAGCTGTGCGTGACGGGCAGGTGCTCCGCTTCGACTACAGCTCCGACCGCAATCGGCCGGCCCGTCGCACCGAGCCGCACGCCGTCGTCGCCCGCGAGGGACGGTGGTACCTGCTCGCCTGGGATCTGGAAGCCGAGGACTGGCGCACGTTCCGCCTGGATCGGATGCAGCCCCGCATCCCGACCGGACCGTCGTTCACCCCGCGCCCACTGCCCGCCGCGGATGCACGGACGTATCTCGCGGCGAGGGCCAAGGGCTCGACGACGGAAGACCGGTGGCCCTGCGTGGGGGAGGTCGTGATCGCGCTCCCCGCCCGCGACATCGCGCCCTGGGTCGGCGACGGAGAGCTGGAGGAGCTCGCTGACGGGTCGTGCCGCGTGACGATCGGATCGTGGTCGTGGACAGGGGTGCTCGCCTCGGTCGCACGCTTCGATGCGGCTTTCACGGTGGTCGGACCATCAGCGCTGCGGGAGGCGGCGACCGCCCTGGCGGAGCGCTTCGCCGCAGCGTGCGACTTGTCCTCCTGAATCGTCGAGTTTCACGACCTTTCCCCATTCGCTGGAACTAGGCCGCGACGGGGCGACATCAGTGGCGAGAATCAGGTTTGCTGACCTCGTGACAAACTTTGCCATCGGCATTAGCGTTGCGGCATGGCCACGATGAACATCTCTCTTCCGGACGCACTGAAGGACTTCGTCGAAGCCCAGGTGACCGAACGCGGCTACAGCAACAGCAGCGAGTTCGTGCGTGAGCTGATTCGCCACGAGCAGTCTCGCGAGCAGTTGCGGTCGCTCGTCGTCGACGGGATGACGTCTGGGCCCGGTTCCATGGTGGACCAGGCGTACTTCGATCGCCTTCGAGACCGCGTCCATGCCGACGCGCCCGACGCGTGACCCCGCAGCGTCTCGTCACGACTCGGCGCGCCGACGAGGACATCACCGGCGCGGTCACCCGCTATCTCGGTGACGCAGGGCCGGAGGTCGCGCTCGAATTCATCGACGACCTCCAGCATGCGATGGGTCGACTCACCGCATATCCCTCGCTCGGATCGGCCCGCTTCGAGCTGGTGACCGAGATTCCCGACATCCGCGCCTTCGCTCTGCTGCGGTTCCCATACATCGTCATCTACACCGATAACCCAGATGCCGTGCGCGTGCATCGTGTGCTTCATGCCCGGAGAGACATTGCCGCCGCCCTCTCCTCGAGCGATCGTGACACGGCATGGTCGCGACTCGTGCGCACCGGAAGAGTCACCCTTCCTAGGAAGAAGGACGCTCTGTCGCACCTGCCACAGCAGGACATCGAGACGTCCGCGAAGGTCCTCGACGAAATCCGTGCCGACCGGATCTGAGTCCGCAGCCCGCGGGAGAGCCGCCCCACCCGCGCCGGTAGACTGAAGACGCCCCGCCGGCCCCTTCCTTTGGAGTGCGCGTGACCACCGCCCCTGCACCTTCCCCCCAGCACGTCCCCGACTCCGTCGAGAACGCGATCGCGACGCCCGAGAAGGAGCAGCCGTACGGCGCCCTCGGGCTCAAGGACGACGAGTACGCGCGCATCAAGGAGATCCTCGGCCGCCGCCCCACCTCGGGCGAGCTGGCGATGTACTCGGTGATGTGGTCGGAGCACTGCTCCTACAAGTCGAGCAAGAACTACCTGCGCCGCTTCGGCCAGAAGGTCTCCGACGAGATGAAGGAACGCCTCATGGTGGGCATGGGCCAGAACGCGGGCGTCGTCGACGTCGGCGAGGGCTGGGCCGTCACCTTCAAGGCCGAGTCGCACAACCACCCGTCGTTCATCGAACCCTTCCAGGGCGCGGCGACCGGTGTCGGCGGCATCGTCCGCGACATCATCTCGATGGGCGCCCGCCCCGTCGCCGTCATGGACGCGCTGCGCTTCGGTGCGATCGACCACCCGGACACGGCCCGCGTCGTGCACGGCGTGACCAGCGGCATCAGCTTCTACGGCAACTGCCTGGGTCTTCCGAACATCGGCGGCGAGACGGTTTTCGATTCCGTCTACCAGGCCAACCCGCTCGTGAACGCGCTCGCGGTGGGCGTGCTGCGGCACGAAGACCTCAAGCTCGCGAACGCCACCGGCGTCGGCAACAAGGTCGTCCTGTTCGGTGCCCGCACGGGTGGCGACGGCATCGGCGGTGCGAGCATCCTGGCGTCCGACACGTTCGCCGACGGCGGCCCGACCAAGCGCCCGGCCGTGCAGGTGGGCGACCCGTTCGCCGAGAAGGTGCTCATCGAGTGCTGTCTGGAGCTGTACCGCGGCGAGCTCGTCGAGGCGATCCAGGATCTCGGCGCCGCCGGCATCTCCTGCGCGACCAGCGAGCTCGCGGCCAACGGCAACAGCGGCATGCACGTCTCCCTCGACAACGTGCTGCTGCGCGACCCCACGCTCACGGCCGAGGAGATCCTCATGTCGGAGTCGCAGGAGCGCATGATGGCCATCGTCGCCCCCGAGAAGCTCGACGCCTTCCTGGCCGTCGTGAACAAGTGGGAGGTCGAGACCTCCGTGCTCGGCGAGGTCACCGGCGACGGACGCCTCATCATCGACTGGCAGGGCGAGCGCATCGTCGATGTCGACCCCTCGACCGTCGCGGTCGACGGTCCCGTCTACGACCGCCCGGTCGCCTACCCGACGTGGATCGACGCGCTGCAGGCCGACGCCGCCGAGAACCTGCCGCGCGCGAACGACGCGGAGACGCTGCGCGAGCAGTTCCTCGCCCTCGTCGCCTCCCCGAACCTCGCGGACACGAGCTGGATCACGAACCAGTACGACTACTACGTGCTCGGTAACACGGCCCTGAGCTTCCCCGACGACGCCGGCATGATCCGCGTGGACGAGGAGTCCGGCCTGGGCTTCTCCGTCGCCACCGACGCCAACGGCCGCTACTGCCAGCTCGATCCGTACGCCGGCGCGCAGCTCGCGCTCGCCGAGGCGTATCGCAACGTCGCCGTCACCGGTGCCGTGCCAACGGCCATCACCGACTGCCTCAACTTCGGCTCTCCCGAGAACCCCGAGGTCATGTGGCAGTTCGGGCAGACCGTCGACGGCCTCGCAGACGGCTGCTACGAGCTGGGCACGCCCGTTACCGGCGGCAACGTCTCGTTCTACAACCAGACCGGCGACGTGCCGATCCACCCGACCCCGCTCGTCGGCGTGCTGGGCATCATCGACGACGTCTCCCGCCGCATCCCGTCCGGCTGGCAGGACGAGGGGCAGAACATCTACCTGCTCGGCACCACGTCGACCGAGCTCTCCGGCTCCGCATGGGCCGAGGTCGTGCACCAGCACCTCGGCGGCCGCCCGCCGAAGGTCGACCTCGCGGGCGAGAAGCGCCTCGCCGGACTGCTCGCCGCGGCCCGGGACGAGTGGCTCATCTCCTCGGCGCACGACCTTTCCGAAGGCGGTCTCGCGCAGGCCCTGGCCGAGGGCGTCATGCGCTTCGGCGTCGGCGCCCGGGTCTGGCTCAACGAGATCATCGAGCGCGATGGCGTGGACGCCGCGACCGCCCTGTTCTCCGAGTCGACCGGCCGCGTGATCGTGACCGTTCCCCGCGAGGACGACGTGAAGTTCCGCGGGCTCTGCGAGGGCCGCGGCTACCCGGTCGCCCGCATCGGCGTCACGGACAGCGAGCCGCAGCTCGAGGTGCAGGACGTCTTCACCGTCTCGGCCGCCGAGCTCCGCGAACGCTCGCAGGCCACGCTGCCGTCGTACTTCGGTCCGACCGTCACGGAGCCGGTGGCCTGATGAGCGGCGACGGCCTCAGCGAGGACTACGGCGACCTCGGCGAGAAGCGCAACCGGCGCATTCGCATCATCGCGTGGACCGTCATCGTGGCGCTGATCCTCGGTGGCGGCGGCGCGACCGTGCTCACCCTGCTCCTCGGCTGATCCGGGCCCGCGTCGCAGATTCGCACCCGGGTCGCGGGGACTCCATGAATCCGTGCGACCTCGTGCGAATCCGCGGCCTCAGCGAGCGAAGAGGTAGCGGGTCAGGGCGACGACGGAACCCGGGTCGTGGGCCTCGCGGCCGAGAGACTCCACGATGATGGCCCCGAGGATGGCGCGACCGAGCTGCTCGACCGGGGCGTCCTCCGGCAGCTGACCGTCGCGGATGCCGCCGCGGAGACGCTCCGACAGGTACTTCTCCACCCCGAGGCTCTCGCCGAGGTGCGCACCGACCGAGGCATCCTCCGTGGCCGCGGCCACGAGAGACCGCAGCAGCACACCGCCCTGGGGCTTCTCGAGGATCGACAGGACGCTCCGCAGCCAGGTCTCCACGTCGGCGGAGAGGTCTCCGGTGTCCGGCACGACGAAGTCCACGGGGATGAGGCGCCCCTCGGCCAGGCATTCCCCGATGAGCGCGCCGCGCGACGGCCACCAGCGGTAGATGGTCTGCTTGCCGACCTTGGCCTCCTTGGCGATGCCCTCGATCGTCAGTCGGTCGTACCCCTGATTGTGGAAGAGCCGGGCCGTCGCATCGAGGATCGCCTCGCGGGCCGCAGTGCTGCGCACAGGGCCACTGCGATGCTCGTTCACCATGCGTTCAGGATAGCCACAGATCCCTAGACGAGACGTGCCGTATGCTCTTTTCGTCTGAAGGAGATCACGTGGCTTCACTGCTGTTCCGTCTGGGTTCTTTCGCTGCGCGCAGGGCGTGGACGGTGATCGTCTCCTGGGTGCTGATCCTCGGGCTCGGCGTCGGCGCCTTCCTTACCTTCGGCGGCACGCTGAGCAACAGCTTCGACATCCCCGGCACCGCCTCCGGCGAGGTCACCGATCAGCTCGCCGATAAGCTGCCCGACACCGCCGGCGGCACCGGGACCGTGGTCTATCGGACGGACGACGGCGAGCCCTTCACCGACGAGCAGAAGCAGGCGATCTCCGACCTCGCCGCGACCGCGGAAGACCTCGACGGCGTCGCCTCCGTCGTCGACCCGTTCGACGCCCAGCGGCAGCAGGACGAGCAGGCGAAGGAGCTGACGGACGGCCAGGCCCAGCTCGATGACGGGCGCACCCAGCTCGACGCCGGCCAGGCCCAGCTCGACGATGGCCGGGCCCAGCTCGAGGCCGGGATCACCCAGCTCGAAGGGGCGCGCGCGCAGGCCGAGGCCGCCGGTGCACCAGCCCAGCAGACCGCCGCGCTCGACGCACAGCTCGCGCAGCTGAACGCCCAGCTCGCGCAGCTCGACGCGCAGCAGGACACCATCGACGAGAACCGCGCGGAGCTCGCCGACAGCGCGGAGCAGCTGGAACTCGGCACGACCCTGCTGAACCTCGCGGACGGCATCGGCGTCGTCTCGGAGGACGGCTCCACGGCCATCGTCAACGTCTCCTTCGTCGACCCGCGCCTGGAGCTCGCCGAAGAGACCAAGCAGAGCACCATCGCCCACTTCCAGGACGAGGAGATCGACGGCGTCACGGTCGACTTCGGCACCGACATCGCTCAGGGCGTGCCCGAGATCTTCGGCGTCGGCGAGGCCATCGGTCTCGCGTTCGCCGCGGTCGTGCTCATCGTGATGCTCGGTTCGCTGATCGGTGCGGCCCTGCCCATCGTCACGGCCGTGGTCGGCGTCGGCGTGGGCGTCACGGCGTCGCTCGCGTTCTCCGGCGTCGTCGACATGGCCTCGGTCACTCCCGTCCTCGGCGTGATGCTGGGGCTCGCGGTCGGCATCGACTACTCCCTCTTCATCGTGAACCGGCACCGCAAGCAGCTGCTGGCCGGGTCGCCCGTGCGCGAGTCCATCGGTCTGGCCACGGGTACCTCCGGGACCGCGGTGGTGTTCGCGGGGACCACGGTCATCGTCGCACTCCTCGCCCTCAACGTGACGGGCGTGCCGTTCCTCGGCCTCATGGGCACGGTGGGAGCGGTGTGCGTCGCCGTCGCCGTGCTCGTGGCCGTGACCCTCGCCCCGGCGATCCTCGGTCTCGTCGGCACCCGCCTGCTCGGTCGCAAGGCGCGGGCGACCATCGGCCAGGAGCACGCGGGCGGGAAGCCCGTGCGCCGGATGTCGACGCTGCGCGCCGTCGTCACCGCGCTCGTCAGCGTCGTCGCGCTGCTCGTGATCGCGATCCCCGCGATGTCGATGCGCCTCGGCCTCCCCGACGGGTCGAGCGAACCCGCCGACTCCACCAGCTACCGCGCGTTCCAGACCGTCGACGAGCAGTTCGGCGAGGGCGCGAACGGGCCGCTCCTGGTGACAGCGACCCTCGACGACGCCGTGAGCGACGACGACCTGCTGGCCACGCAGGTGACCGTGGCGGAGAAGATCGCCGAGCAGGACGACGTGGTCGCGGTCGCCCCCATCGCCACGTCGGATGACAACACGCTCCTCGCCTTCCAGGTGCTGCCCGCCGAAGGCCCGAACAGCGCCTCCACCGAGGAGCTGGTGCAGGATCTGCGGGGCCTCCCGGATATCGACGGTGGCATCACCCTCGGCGTCGCCGGTCAGGCCGCCACCAACATCGACATCTCCGAGGCGCTGGCGAGCGTGCTCCCGCTGTATCTCGTGGTCGTCGTGGGCCTGTCGCTGCTCATCATGATCGTCGTGTTCCGATCGCTGCTCGTGCCGCTCATCGCCACGGGAGGGTTCGTGCTGTCGCTGTTCGCGACGTACGGGCTCATCGTCGCGGTGTTCCAGTGGGGGTGGGGCGCCGACCTCATCGGGTTGCACAGCACCGGTCCGATCCTGAGCTTCCTGCCGGTGATCCTCGTCGGCATCCTGTTCGGGCTCGCGATGGACTACCAGCTCTTCCTCGCCTCGGGGATGCGGGAGGCCTATGTGCACGGCGCGTCCGCGCGCGATGCCGTGGCCCAGGGCTTCCGGGCCGGGCGCTCGGTCGTCATCGCGGCCGCGCTCATCATGGTGTCGGTGTTCGGCGGGTTCGTGTTCTCGGAGTCGACCATCATCCGGTCCATCGGGTTCGGTCTCGCGTTCGGCGTGCTGCTCGACGCGTTCGTGGTGCGGATGCTGCTGATGCCCGCGCTCATGCACCTGCTCGGACGCTCGGCCTGGTGGCTGCCGAAGTGGCTCGACCGCATCATCCCGAACGTCGACATGGAGGGCGCGGCGCTGGAGCGGGACCACCCGAGCGTGCACACCGACTCGGTCCCCACCGTGGAGCCCCCGCGCACCCGTCGCGGCTGAATCGCGGTCGCGCGGGACAGGCGTTCGCGCGGGTTCAGGCACCTGTCACCAGGGTCGCCTGATGCCGCGCGAGCGCCTGATCCTGCGCGAGTGGTCGCGGGGGCAGGCTGTCCGGAGAGAACAGGCAGGCGCGGGAGTTCAGGCACCTGCAGCCGGTGTCGCCTGATCCCTCGCGGATGCCTGGTCCGGCGACGACGCGCGTGTCGCAGGGCGGGCCTAGAGTGGGCGGATGGATCTGCGAGCGCTGTTGCAAGAGCGCCGCGCCGAGGCCGAAGCCCGCGTCGCGGCGACGGCGACTACGCTCGCGGAGCTCATGCACGACCGCGAGGGCTCGAACGACGATGACGAGCACGACCCGGAGGGGGTGACGCTCTCGTCGGAGTGGTCCCGACTGTCGGGGCTGGCCGAGGCGGCGCAGGAGGAGCTCCGCCAGGTGGACGAGGCGCTGATGCGGATGGACGCCGGGACCTACGGCATCTGCGCGCACTGCGGCCGGCCCATCCCGCCGGAGCGCCTGGAGGTGCGCCCGTTCGCGGAGTACTGCGTCGCCTGCGCCGAGAAGCTCGGTCGCTGACGCCGGAGTAGCATCGCGGGCATGGCCATCGCCTTCGAGAACATCGGGATCGCCGTGCGCGACCTCGACGCCACCATCGCCTTCTTCACCGATCTGGGTCTCTCCGTGGTCGGACGGGACGAGGTCAGCGGCGAGTGGGCGTCCACCGCGGTCGGGCTCGACGGGAACCACGCGCGGATCGCCGTACTGCAGACCCCGGACGGGCACGGGCAGATCGAGCTGTTCGAGTACATCCACCCCGAGGCGATCGAGACGGAGCCGACGCGGCCGAACGAGATCGGCATGCACCGGATCGCCTTCTCCGTCGACGACATCGATGCCTCCCTCGCCATCGCCGCCCGGCACGGATTCCATCCCCTGCGCGGCGTCGCGAACTACCGGGACATCTACCGGCTGACCTACCTCCGCGGCCCCAGCGGGATCATCCTCATGCTCGCGCAGGACCTCACGAAGGCCTGATTCCGAATCCTGGGCCCGACTTCGGAGACCGCAGGCGACACGCCGCCGCACAGGGCCTGTCGACCGCGCAGCGGATCCGATCTCCGAAACTGTGCCCGGGTCAGCGGGAGGCGAGGGCCTCGGCGACCTGTTCGAGTACGGCGATCGGAGCGCGGATCTCGGACGCGGGAACCGGAGACTCGCCGGTCTCCAGCATCCGGGCGAAGGCGCGGACGCCGGGTCGTACATACCCGGGGCCGATCGGGATCTCCCGGCTCGCGATGCCCCGGCGGCCGACGACGGTCGCCCGGAACGGCACCTGCCGGTCGTCGTCCGGCCGCACGAACTCCAGCGTGACGGACACCCCGCCGACCCGGTAGCGGGCGACGACACCCGCGGGCAGGAACTGCACCTCGACGTCCTCCGCGGTGCCCGGCCGCAGGACCTGGGCGAGATCGGCGAGGTGGATGCCGTAGAAGAAGATGCCGCTGTACGGGCTGTCCGGATCGGCCGGCCCCGTGACGGTCACCGCCTGCACCTCCCCGATGCGGGCCGCCTCCGCCACGAGTTCAGCGGTGTCCGCGAGCCAGCGGAGCGTGGACGATGAGGTGACGGGCGCCCGGCCGCGCTGCGCGGCGGCCAGGATCGCGTCGGCATCGGCGACGCCCGCTGCGAGCGGCTTGTCCACCCAGACCGGCACCCCGGCTTCCAGGAAGGGGACGGCGAGGGCGCGGTGATCGGCACCGTCGCGGGCGGTCACGACGAGCGCGTCCACCGCGCCGAGGAGCGCGCCCGCCTCCTCGACGACGCGTTCGATGCCCCCGAGTGCCGCGAGCTCCCGTGTGCGCTCCGGCTCCCCTGCCACGAGGGCCGTGATCCGCACGGGCACGTCCGTGGCCTCGACGTTCAGGAAGCGGACGATCTCCGTGGCGTGGCTGTTCTCGATTCCGACGATGCCGACGCTCTTCATGCGGCCGCCCTCCCTCTCGTGCGGGCCCCCGGCGACCCGCCGTCGCGCAGTAGGCTGAACCCATCATGGACGAGTTCATCCGGGGCTTCTGGAACTTCGCGGGTGACTACTGGTGGCTCGTCTTCCCGATCATGGGCATGGCCGGCGGAGTCGCCAAGGCCTGGGAGCGCGGCTCCAAGCGTCGGCACGAGCGCCGGCTGGAGGCCCTGCGCATGAAGGCGCAGGTCAAGACCGCCGAGATCGAGGCGCGCGCGGCCGCCCGGCAGGCGAAGCACGGGGGTCCCACCGTCGTCGACACCACGGCCTCCGTGGCGCCCGACGACCTGCTCGCCCGCCTCTTCGCCGAGCACGACGAAATCACCGCGCGGTGGCTGGACTACGAGCTCGACGTCGCCAAGCTCATCGCCTTCCCCGCGATGAGCGACGGCCGCCAGCCGCTGACGGCCGCCTTCCTGCGCGCGAAGAAGACCGCGGACGCGCTGCGTCCGGCCGCCGCCGACGCGAAGCTCACGGAGCAGCAGATCGCGGAGTACCTGCAGGCCGTGGGCGACTATGCGGTCGCGTTCGAGATCGCGGAGAAGGACGCCCGGCGGCTGCGCGACTCGACGTTCACCGAGGCCGAGCGCAAGCGCCTCGACCGCGCGCAGCAGCTCCTCAAGGTCGCCGTGGACGAGTCGGCGACGCAGTCGGAGCGGAACATCGCCTACAAGCGGGTGCGCGAGGAGCTCGACGGCCTCATCCTGCTCTCCGATGAGGCCGTGACCGTGCTCGAGAAGCAGGTCGCGAAAGAGCTCCCGTCCGCCCCTGCCGAATCGGCGGATCATGCCGGCCCCGTTCCGGAGCCGCTGCCCGTGACCGACCCGCGGCGGACGGCGGAGGGCGCATGACTCCCGAGAACGTGACCGGCCCGGTCGCCGTCCACGCCGAGGCCCCGGTCTGGTGGCCCGGGTGGGGCGGCCTGCGCTGGGTCGACGGAGACGCGGGCGACCTGCTCACCCTCCGCGGCGACGAGATCGTCCGCCAGCACATCGACGACGAGTACCTCGCGTTTTTCCGCCCGCGGACGTCCGGGGGCTTCGTGGCGGTGGGCGCGCGCACCCTGTACCTCGCCGACGGCCCCGACGCGGAGGCCCGTCCCGTCGCGACCCTGCTCGACGACGGCCCGGTGCGCATGAACGACGGCTGCTGCGACCCGCGAGGACGACTCCTGGCCGGATCGATGTCCACGGACTCCACCGCGGGTGCCGGGACCGTGCTGCGCATCGACGCCGCCCTCGACGTGACCACGGTGCTCCCCCGCGTGACCTCGTCCAACGGTGTCAGCTACTCCCCGGACGGCCGCCGCGTCTACTACGTGGACACCGACACCGGCCGGATCGACGTGTTCGACGTGACCGAGGGCGACCTCCGCGGACGCCGGGTGTTCGCGCACATCCCCGAAGACGACGGCGTGCCCGACGGCCTCACGGTCGCCGCGGACGGCAGCGTCTGGGTCGCGCTGTGGGGCGGGAGCCGCGTGCGGGGGTTCGAGCCGTCCGGGGCCGTGCGCGAGGACATCGTGCTGCCGGTGCCCCAGGTCAGTGCCTGCACGTTCGGCGGCGACGACCTCGGCACGCTCTTCATCACGACCTCCGCGCAGGGCCTGCCGTCCGATCACGGCACCGCCGCGGGGTCGGTGTTCGCGGTGCGTCCCGGGGCGCACGGCCTCCCTGTCCTCCCCTTCGCCGGCTGACCCGCCCGCGGGGCAGGCGCTCGCGCGGCATCAGGCACTTTCGCCTCCAGCCGCCTGAGCCTGCGCGGATGCCTGAGTACCCGTGGATGCCTGAGCCGCCGGGCGCTCGCGGCACCAGGCTGTCGCGCGAAAGCAGGCCCCTTTCCCCTCAGCCGCCTGAGCCTGCGCGCATGCCTGAGCCCGCGCGGGCATCCGGGAGAGACCTCTACCCGGGACACGGTTGCACTCAGCGAAAGGAACCGTGCCCCGGGCACAGGCCTCACCCGAGACGGACCCGCTCCGTGCGCTGGTGCTGGCGGCCGAGTCGCTCGATCTCGATGGTCATCTCGTCGCCGTCCTGCAGGTAGGGGAAGCGTCCGGACAGCGCGACACCCTGCGGAGTGCCGGTGTTGATGACGTCGCCGGGTTCGAGCACGAGGTAGTGACTGAGCTCGTGCACCAGCTGGAGCACGGGGAAGATCATGTCGGCGGTGGAGGAGTCCTGCCGCGGCTCGCCGTTCACGAAGGACCGCAGGCGCAGCGCCTGAGGGTCGACCTCGTCCGCGGGGACCAGTGCCGGGCCGAGGGGGTTGAACGTCTCGGAGCACTTCCCCTTCGACCACTGTCCGCCGGAGACCTCGAGCTGGTACGCCCGCTCGGACACGTCGTTCGAGATGGTGTAGCCGGCGATCACGTCGCGCGCGGCCTCGGCGGAGGGCAGGTACCGCGCCGTCCGGCCGATGACGACCGCGAGCTCGACCTCCCAGTCGACCTTCTCGGCTCCCGGCGGCAGGAGCACGACGTCGTCCGGCCCCACGACCGTGTTCGGGTGCTTGAAGAACACCACCGGGTGTGCGGGCGGCTCGGCGCCCGACTCCGCCGCGTGCGCCGCGTAGTTCTGGCCGATGCAGATCACCGCGGTCGGCCGCGCCACAGGGGCACCGACGCGCAGTCCCGCGGTCTCCGCCTTCGGAAGCGAGCCGTCGGAGAGTGCCGCGCGCACGCGGGCGATGCCGTCCGCGGCGAGGAAGGCGCCGTCGATGTCGCGGGTCAGGGAGGCGAGATCACGCACCACGCCCTCGTCATCGCGGACGTAGGGACGCTCCTGGCCGATCGCGCCGAGTCGCAGCAGTTCCATCGGAGTCCTCTCAGCGCGCGGCGGCGAAGGCCGGGTTGACGATGGGCACGGCCTCGCCCGCGAGCGAGCGGATCACGTTCTCGGCGGCGTGCACGGGAAGATCCGCCAGGGCCTCCGGGGAGTACCAGGCGGCATGCGGCGTGAGCAGCACGGTGTCGAGCGCGCGCAGCGGGGAGGTGCCGGGGAGCGGCTCCTCCGCGAAGACGTCGAGAGCGGCACCGGCGAGCCGGCCGTCGCGGAGCGCCGCGGCCAGGGCGTCCTCGTCGATGAGCGGGCCCCGGCAGGTGTTCACGATCACGGCATTCCGCTTCATCGTCGCCAGGGCCGCGGCGTCGATCAGGTGGCGCGTCTCGTCCGTCAGCGGCACGTGCAGGGTGAGGATGTCGGCGCGGGCGATCGCCGACGGGATGTCCACGGGCTCGCAGCCCGCGTCGCGCACGGCGTCGTCGGAGGCATACGGGTCGGCTACCAGCACACGGAAGCCGAGCGCCCGACACCCGCGGGCGACGATCGATCCGATGCGCCCGAAGCCGAGCACCGACACGGTGGTGGAGGACGGCCGCACGGCGAGCGGCCGCGCGTCGACGGCCTTCCAGACGCCCTCCCGCACGGCCCGGTCGTAGGCGGAGAGGCCGCGGGCCTGGGTCATGATCATCGCGACGGTGTGCGCGGCGACCTCTTCGATGCAGTAGCTCGGCGTGTTCGCGACGGCGATGCCGCGGGCCGTGGCGGCCTCGACGTCGATCATGTCGTAGCCGATGCCGACACGGCTGATGAAACGGAGGTTCGGCAGGCGGTCCATGACGTCGCCGTCGATGCGCGCCCACTGCACGACCAGGGCCTCGGCGTCGGCTCCGGCGGCGGCGATGTCGTCCGGGCTCCCGGAGGCGGCACGCTCGGCACGGAGGCCAGCGGCGCGGAGGGTGTCTTCGATGACGGTCCCGGGGAGGTCGCAGTCGGTGACGAGGATGAGCGGCGCGGTCATGGATGCGATGCTATAGCATCTAGCAACTTCTCGCACAGCGCTGTCCGGAGAGCCGGTTCTTGCTATAGCGTTTAGTCATGACTGTTCGCCGCGCACTCGTCACGGGCGCCAGTTCCGGCATCGGAACCGCCGCCGCCCTCGAACTCGCCCGCGAGGGCGTCGCCCTCTGGATCACCTACGCCGGGCGGGAGGCCGAAGCCGCACGCGTGGCGGAGGACTGCCGCGCCGCGGGCTCCCCGGACGTCCATGTGTCGCGCCTCGACCTCCGCGACACCGACTCCATCACGGAGCTCATCGCCGAGATCACGGACGCCTGGGGCGACCTGCACGTCCTCGTCAACAACGGCGGCGTCTGCCCCTACACCCCGTACCCCGAGATCGACATCGAGGAGTGGGACTTCGTCCTGGAGACGAACGCCCGCGGCACCTTCCTGCTCACCCGCGCGGCGCTCCCCCTGCTCCGGGCCGCTGGCGGCGACCGCTCGGTCATCAACATCGCCTCGATCGCCGGGCAGGTCGGCGCGCTGCAGACGGGCATCCACTACGCGGCCAGCAAGGGGGCGATCCTCGCGATCACCCGCAGTTTCGCCCGGCACCTCGCCGCCGAGGGCATCCGCGTCAACGCCGTCACGCCCGGCCCGGTCGCCAGCGCGATCACGGATCAGCTCCAGGGCGAAGGCCGCGCGAAGCTCGAGTCGGGCATCCCGCTCGGTGCGTTCGGGCAGCCGGAGGACGTCGCCTGGATCATCGCGTCGCTCGCCTCGGAGCGGGCCCGCTTCATCACCGGAGCCACCTACGACGTCAACGGAGGAGTTCGCATTGACTGACCGCACCGCCCAGGACCGTTCTGCCCTCGACACCGTGCAGGCGCAGCTCGACGCCTTCAACGCCCACGACCTCGACGCCTTCGTCGCGACCTATGCCGACGACGCCGTGGTCACCGGGGTCGCGCCGGAACCCCTCGTCGGGTCGGCCGCGATCCGCGCCTTCTACGAGCCGCGGCTGCAGAACCCGGAGCTCTCCTGCGTGATCGACACGAGCGTCCTGTTCGGCTCGCGCTGGGTCGTCGCGCAGGAGCGCGTCATCAACGCCGGCGTCGCGACGGAGACCATCGCGACGTTCGACGTGGTCGACGGCGTGATCTCGCGGGCGTCGATGCTCAAGGCCTGACCCGCTTCGAATCGCCCGATTGGCTGTATTTCCGGCCGAAATGGGACCAGTCAAGCGATTCGAAAGGGGTCAGTGGTGCTCCGGCAGCACCGGGGACGACCAACCGGGGTCTCGGCCGAGCTGAGCGGCACGGGAGACCGAGGCGGAGCCGTAGCGGTCGCGGAGCGTGTCGAGCACGGTGTCGAGGCGGGACTCGTCGCCCCAGTCGATCGGCAGCTCGGGCGGGACGCTGTCCGCCGCGTCGAGCTGGGTGAGCGAGAGGCCGAGCAGGGTGATGCCGCGGCCGCTGATCTCGGGCTGCGCCGCGGCGAGGAGCGTGCGGGCGACGGCGAGCAGCACGGCGGTGCGGTCGGTCGGCGCGCGCAGCGACCGCGAACGAGTGGCCTTCGCGAAGTCGCCGAAGCGCAGCCGCAGCACCACCGTCCGACACACGCGCTCGCCGTCGCGGAGACGCCGCGCGAGCCGGTCGACGATCTGCGTGAGGATGACGTCGAGCTCCTCCGCCGGCCGCGGACGGACACCGAGCGCCCGCTGCGACCCGATCGACCCGCGGCGCCGCGTCGTGTCCACGGGGCGGGGGTCCCGCAGGCGGGCGAGAGCATGGACGTGCGCTCCGGCCGCCTTGCCGAGCATGCGCTCCGCGGTCGCGGCCTCGAGCTCCGCGAGCTGTCCGACCGTGCGGATGCCGTAGCGGTGCAGCTTCTCCGCCGTCACCGCGCCGACTCCCCACAGCCGCTCGACGGGGAGCGGCAGCAGGAACTCCTCCTCCCGGTCGGGCTCGACGACGAGAAGTCCGTCGGGCTTGCTGACCGCACTCGAGACCTTGGCGAGGAACTTCGTGCGGGCGACGCCGACCGAGATGGCCAGGCCCGCCTCGGCGCGCACCCGCTCCCGCAGCCGGATGGCGATGGCCTCGGGAGTGCCGGCGATGCGACGCAGACCGCCGACCTCGAGGAACGCCTCGTCGATCGAGAGACCCTCCACGAGCGGGGTGGTGTCGCGGAAGATGCGGAAGACGTCCTTGCTGGCCGCGGAGTAGGCCTCCATGCGCGGCGGGACGACGACGGCGTCGGGACACAGTTCCCGCGCCTGCCGCCCGCCCATCGCGGTGCGGACGCCCCGCGCCTTCGCCTCGTAGCTCGCGGCCAGCACGACCCCGCCGCCGACGATCACCGGACGCCCGCGGAGCTCCGGCGCATCACGCTGTTCCACCGAGGCATAGAACGCATCGAGATCGGCGTGCAGAACCGTCGCTTCCCCGCGCATCCCGTTCTCCCGTCGACGAGCGGATCGTCGCACGGACCGGGGACATCGGCGTGGCAAGGGCTCAGGAAGCCGGGGGCGCCTCGAACCGCTCCCGCAGCGCGGGGTCGAGCGTGATGTCCCCGAACGACGCCGTCCACGCTCCGTCCACCGCGATGGACTGCCCGGAGAGGTAGGGGGCCTCGTCGGAGAGCAGGAACGCCGTCACCGCGGCGACCTCCTCCGCACGGGCGATGCGTCCCATCGGCGGACCCTCCGCGAGCAGGCGCTCCTCCGCCGCAGGGTCGGCCGCCCGCGCGATCTGCGCCTCCAGATGCGGAGTGCGCACGCCGCCCGGCGCGACGGTGTTCGCTCGTATGCCCAATCCGCCATATGTCACGGCGACGCTGCGGCTCAGGGCGTCGATGCCGCCCTTCGTGAACTCGTAGGCCGCGTGGTCCACGAAGCTCGACCGCCCGTGGATCGAGCCGATGTTCACGATCGCCCCGGCGACGCCCTGATCGAGGAACGCGGACACGGCGGTCGAGCAGCCCCAGAGGTAGCCGAAGCCGTTGATGTCGACGATCTCGCGCACGACCGTCTCGTCGAGCTCGTGCAGCGGCGTGCGCTTCGTGATGCCGGCGTTGTTGACCCAGCCGGCCAGCGGAGCCCTCGCGCGCGCGGCGGCGGCGGCACGCTCGTGGGCGCTCCGATCGGAGGCGTCGCCGAGCACGACCTCGGCGACGATCCCCTCCTCCACCGTCCCGGAGCCGGGAGAGCGTTCGAGCCCGACCACGATCCAGCCGTCGGCGGTGAGCCGCGCGGCCACCGCGCGGCCGATGCCCTTGCCGCTGCCGGTGACCACGACGCTGCGCGGGGAAGGTGTCATGTCAGTCCCTCTCGAATCGGAAGACGGCGGGATCGAGGCCGAAGCCGAGCCCCGGAGCCGTGGGGGGCGTGACGGTGCCCGCGAACTGCGGCCCGCCCGTGACGAACGAGGGCGCGGGGTCGTAGGGATTCACCCCGCGGGCGAAGGTCTCCACCTGGATGCCGAGGTGGGCCGTGACCTCGGGGTACACGTGCCCGGACACCGGGACGCCGCGCTCTGCCGCCCAGGCGATGAGCTCGCGCGCGGGGGTGACGCCACCGATCGCCACCACGTCGAGGCGCAGCGCGTCGACCTCGCCGACCTCGACGAGAGCCCGGAGCACGGCGGGGTCGGTCACCTCGTCGCCCACCGCCACCGGCAGCCCGGTCTCCCGGCGGATGCGGGCGACACCGGCCGCGTCCTCGGGGAGCAGCGGATCCTCCAGCCAGGCAAGGCGCGGGTCGCCCCACTGCGCGACCTCCGCCACAACGGCCTCCGCGTCGGGCCAGCCGAAGCCCACGTCCACCACGAGTCCGGTCGAGGACGGCAGCTCCGCGCCGAGGATCGCGAGCAGCTCGCGCATGTATGCCGGATCGGGAATGCGCGAGATCTTCACCTGCGCCCAGCCCTCCGCCTGCGCGAGCACCTCATCCGCGACCTCCCGCGGCGTGCGCTGCGGAGACGGATACGCGGCGACGAGCATCCCCTCCCGGGGGACGTCCCCCGTGCCGAGCAGGGTCCACAGCGGCACGCCGGCGCGACGGGCCGCGATGTCCCACAGGGCGATGTCGACGAGGCCGATCGCCCGCCGCACGAGTCCCACCCGTCCGACGATCGCGCTGCCGCGGAGCATCCGGTCCCACGCGGCCGCCGGGTCGTCGGCGTCGAGCCCCACCGCGTGCGGAGCCACCAGGCGGTCGACGATCTCCGCCATCGGGGCCTCGCGCGACAGGCAGTAGGCGACCCCGGTGGTGCCGTCGTCCGCCGTCACCTGCACCGCGGAATACTCCCGCCGCGTGACCGTCATCGCGCCGAGCTGCAGCGGCGCCGGAAGGGGGAGGACCGCCGTGGCCGTGTCGATCCGGGCGATGGCGGTCATTCGGGCTTCTTCGCGAGGGGCACGCCGTAGTCCACCATGAAGCCGCCGTCGACGTACAGGGTCTGCCCATTCATGTAACGCGACTGGTCCGACACGAGGAAGCTCACGGCCGCGGCGATCTCACTCGCGTCGGCCAGGCGCTTCGCGGGGATGCGGGACAGGATCGTGTCGAGGCTCAGCGTCCCCTGCTCGACGCCCTGCCGGAACACTCCGGTGTCGACATAGCCAGGGGCCACGGCGTTGACGCGCACCCCTCGCGACGCCCACTCCGCTCCGGCCGTCGAAGTGAGTCCGATGACGGCGGCCTTGGTCGTGGCATACGGCGCCCGCCCCGCGGAGCCTCGCGAGGAGATGGAGGAGATGTTGACGATGCGGCCCTCGCCGCGGTCGAGCATGCGCTTCCCGGCAGCCTGGAGCGCGGAGAACACCCCGTGCAGGTTCACGTCCACGACCGCGGACCACTCGTCCCACGTGAGGTCTTCGATCCCGCGATGCCGCTGGATGCCCGCGTTGTTCACGAGCACCTCGAGGGGCCCGAGCTCCGCCTCGATCTCGCCGAAGACCCGGTCGACGGCGGCATGGTCGGTGACGTCGAGCTGCCGCCACAGGATGTCGGCGGGGTTCTCGCCCGCGGTGAGCCCGGGGACGCGGTCGGTCGCGACGACGAGGTAGCCGTCCGCGGAGAGCCGCTGTCCGATCTCCCAGCCGATGCCGGCCGAGCCTCCGGTGACGATGGCGACGGGGCGCGCGGTCATGTCTCTCCTCTACCTCGGGGATTTGCTATAGCAACTCTATCCCGTTCAAGTCGCGCAACTGATTCGATTTCGGCCGGAAATGGAGCAAAGTGGGCGATTCGAAGGCGGGACTACCCCAGCAGCCCGGCCACGACCGACACGGCGTGGGACTCCAGGAGCTCCAGGGCACCGGGGGCCAGGGGCGTCTGCCAGGACTGATAGGCGCCGCGGTCGTAGGCCTCGCGGGTCGGGAGATACACGAACCCCGGGCCGTTCGTGAGGTTCATCACCACGATCGGCGTCTCCGGGAACCGTTCCCGCAGCGTCGTCTGCAGCCGCGAGTACGCCTCGCCCGGATGCCCCACGATCACGGCGTCTCCGAGCCGCCACGCCCACACGGGATGCGACACGGTCGGACCGTCGATGTAGCCGTCACGGAGATTCCGCGCCCGTCCGAGGCGCTCCTCCCGCGACCGGGGGTCGATGTCCTTCCACTCCTCCGCGAGCTCGTCCAGAGTGGGCAGGTCGCGCAGCGGCAGCTCGACCGCCGAGACGACTCCCGCCGCCCCGTCGCCGCCGTCCGCCGGGGTCCCGGTCCAGATCGCGAGCGGAGCCCCCGACTCCACGACGCCGTCCAGCGTCAGCTCCTCGCCCGGCACCGGAAGCCCGTCCAGCGCCGCGAGCACCGCGTGCCCGAGTGAGCGTCCATGCCGGTCGGCCACCGCGACATCGCCGGTGTACTGCTCCCGTGGCGCCAACTCGCCCGAGGCCCCCTGCACGAAGAGGCACGGTGCGCCGGTCGCGGCCTCCACGATCTCGCGCATCGCGCCGACGTAGTCCGGAGACACCTCTCGGTGCTGCCAGGCCAGGGTCGTCGGGTGGCAGGCGTAGTTCACCAGCGTCGCCCGCACCTCCCCGTCGATGCTGATCCGGCCGATGGTCACCGTGTCGTCGGCGGTGCCCTGGGGGTTGTAGCCGACGAGCGCGCGGCCGTCGAGGTCGAGCTCCCGCTCCGCCGCGAGGGTGCAGGTGCCCGTGGTCCACTCGATCAGTCCCGGTCGCGCAGCCTCCAGCGCCTCCCGCCCGGCGGCGATGCCCGCGGCAGCAAGAGCCTCCAGGTACCCGGGGATGAGTTCGCCGCCCGGCAGATGCGCATCCGCGGCGCAGAGCACGGCCCCGGCGTGGGTGTGCGAGAGGGAGAGCATGAGCTGATCGGGCTCGAGGCCCAGACCGTCGAGGATCGCCCCGCGCACGCCCTGCTCATCGGCGACTCGGCGCCACCACGTGCCGTCCACGGCGAGCAGCACCCGGGGCCGCTCGTCCGCGGCCACCACCGCGAGCGCGGTCAGCGCGAACGGCCGATGCGCCCCCTCGGACCGCTCCCAGTCGGCCGGGCCCCAGTTCTTGGCGCGGATGCCGACGGGCGGCGTGATGTCGCGCCGGGCGACGCCGATGCGCGCCCGCGTGCGGGGGATGCGGATGCGGTCTCCGAGGTGCGTCGCCGCTGCGGTGTCGTTCACGCGTGGTCCTCCCTGATGTCCATGATGCCGTCCGTCACGCGCTCGCCAGCACGTCCGCGATGACGACGCGCGGTCCGGCTTCCGGCAGCGCGGTCTCGACGCCGCGCTCGACGGTGTCGCTGTACAGCAGCGTCGACGGCTCGGCGAACCCGTCCGCCAGCGGCAGTCCTCCGCCGACGAACTGGCTGCCGGTGACGCGGGCGTGGTTGACGCCCGTCCCGATGTCGAGGTGGGCCGCGCCCCGCGGCACTGTCGAGGTCACCCCGCTCACCCGCCAGGTGACGACGCCGGCACCGGCAGCCCTGCTCAGCAGCGCGCCGTCCGTCCGCTCCGTGGACAGCTCGACGCCGTCCAGAGCGACCAGCTGATCGCGTACCGCGGTCGCGGTCAGGCGCACGTCGCGCACGGAACCGCCGCGGATGGTGACCTTGGCGGCGGCGAGCTCGAAGGGCGCACCCGCCGCCGGGCCGCTGAGTCGGCAGTCCACGAACTCGACCGGCCCGGACCCACGGGCCTTGACCCCGTCGATCCCGGTGATCGTGCAGTCCACGAAGCGCACGGGAGCCGTGACCGGGGTCTGCACGAGCACCTGGTCCTTCGGCAGCGCGAAGGTGGAGTCCGCGATCACGGTCGGCCGCGACGAGCGCTGCGACCGCTGTCCGATCGCCAGAAGTCCCGCGGTGCACCCGCGCACCTGGGCGCCGTCGGCGTTGATGGTCATGGTCGCCTGCGGATCGAAGGTCGAGCGGCCGATGACCCGCACGTTCTCCAGCGTCAGATCGCTGATCTTGGTGCCGGCGACGAACCAGGAGCAGACGTGGTCGCGCACCGTGATGCGCTTGGCGGCCGTGCCCCACTGCGCGCCGGAGTTGGCGATGTCCATGAGCCCGGAGTTGCCGATGAAGGTGAGGTCGTGCTCGTACTGGCCGTGCGTGGTGAAGGGGTTGCCGCCCTGATCGTCGCCGTCGCCGTGGCAGTTCTCGACGAGGCAGTACGCGCTGGCGGTGAGGTCGTTCAGGTGCCGGGCGTTCGACGAAGTGCAGTCGCTGACCCGTCCATAGAGGCTGTAGATCTGCTGCGTGAGGTAGCCCGCGCCGCCGTAGAACACGGTCGGCGGGTTCTCCACCGAGCAGCGCTCCGTCGTGAAGTGCGTGTTCCAGCGCCGCATGATCACGGGCCACCAGGTGCGGCTCGCGTGCACATCGGCGACGTCGCAGTGGATCGCGTACTCGAAGGCGATCGGGTGGGAGCCGGTGAGCTCACGGGAGTCGGGGAAGGAGCCGTCGGTGGGACCGTCGAAGGGTCCGGCGCCGAGGAACCGCATGTTCGCGATGCGCACGCCCGCGACCGGTTCCATCCGCCGCCAGACGAGCTTTCGCCCCGTGTCCAGCGGCCAGCCGTTGAGGTAGTCGATGCGGATGTGGGTGGCGTCGATCTGCTGCGTCACCTTCACGAACCGCTGCAGCTCGCGCTCGTCCGCCCCTCCTCCGGCGACGGGATCGCACTGCACGGCCCACCAGGAACCGACGGGGAACCGGGAGGCATCCGGCACGGCGACCGCGTCGGTCAGCTCGGGCCAGGCCTCGGCCAGCGCATGCTCGACCGTCACGTCCTTCGACACCCCGGTGAAGAACATCACGGCGCCGAACGGGTTGTCGTGCGTGTTCTTCTCGATGCCGTCGGTCGTGATGAGGTGTCCGCCGAAGTCGATCTCGACGTACGACCGGGTGAAGCGGTGCCGTCGCCGGAACAGGAGATCCGTGCTCGCCTCGATCCGGCGGATGCGGGGATCGTCCACCATCGCGGCGAGCGCGTCGTCGGCTGGCTTCTCCGGTCCCGTGATGCCGAAGACGCGGAAGTCGACGGCCCCGTCATGCTGCAGGATCCAGCGGGTGTCGTGCTTCCCCGCGATCACGGTGCCGCCGTTGGGCGCGGTCTTCGCGTTCTCACTGCCCACATACACGAGCAGCCCGGCGTCGCCAGGCTTCCGGTACCCGGCGACGACCGCCACCTCGCCGTCGCGGGCCCGCAGGCGGCCGAGGTCGGCGACGGA
>NZ_RBLT01000109.1:0-1115 GCF_003989315.1 Microbacterium sp. HSID17254 | reverse complement strand
GACCGCCTGCTCCAGCACCTGCGCGCCCTTCTCGTCCCGCAGCACGACCTTGTCGCGCCGCAGGTCCTTGAACAGTGCGAAGCACAGCAGGACCATGATCACGACGAACGGTGCCGCGACCAGGATCGTGAGGTTCTGGATGCCGTCGAGTGCGTTCTCCCCGCCGGTGATCAGCATGAGCACGGCGACCGCTCCCATGACCGAGCCCCAGAAGATCACGACCCACTTGCTGGGCTCGATGGTGCCGCGCTGGGACAGCGTGCCCATCACGATCGACGCCGCGTCCGCGCCGGACACGAAGAAGATCGCCACCAGGACCATCACCAGCAGGCCGGTGACGGTCGCCCACGGGTAGGCGGCCAGCATCTGGAAGAGCTGGACGTTGGAGTCGTCGGAGAACTGCGCGCCCTGCTGGGCCTGGGTGATGGCGGTGCCGCCGAAGATGCAGAACCAGACCAGCGAGACCAGGCTCGGCGCGAGGATGACGCCGCCGACGAACTCACGGATGGTGCGCCCGCGCGAGATCCGGGCCAGGAACATGCCGACGAACGGCGACCAGGAGATCCACCACGCCCAGTAGAAGACGGTCCAGCCCGACAGCCACTCGAGCATCGGCTCGCCGCCGACGGCCTCGGTGCGCCCGACCATCTCGAAGAACTGGGAGAAGTAGGCGCCCAGCGCCGTCGGGACCAGGTCGAGGATGATCACCGTCGGGCCGACGACGAACACGAACAGCGCCAGCGCCCCGGCCAGCACCATGTTGGTGTTGGACAGCCACTGGATGCCCTTGGCGACGCCGGACACGGCGGACAGGATGAACGCGGTGGTCAGCACGACGATGATCGCCGCGAGCACACCGGCCCCCGGCACCCCGTCGACCCAGCCGACGGTCTGCATGCCGCCGCCGATCTGGAAGGAGCCCAGCCCCAGCGAGGCCGCGGAGCCGAACAGCGTCGCGAAGATCGCGAGGATGTCGATGCCCCGGCCGATGGAGCCCTCGGCGGCCTTCCGCCCGATCAGCGGGATGAACGCCTGGCTGATCAGCTGGCGCCGGCCCCGGCGGAAGGTGGAGTAGGCGATCGCGAGGCCGACGACGGCGTAGATCGCCCACGGGT
>NZ_RBLT01000108.1:0-1126 GCF_003989315.1 Microbacterium sp. HSID17254 | reverse complement strand
AGCCGCGAGGAAGCCCAGGACCGGAACAGACTGGAGAATGTCTAGAATGGGTAGCATCACCTTATCTGCACTCCGCACCCGCGCCGCAGCCGTAGCGTCAACGAAGGTGCAGATCCCCGAGACCGCGAGCGCGGCGACCATCCGTCGCAGCGAACGCCCCGCGCAGTACGGCAGGTGAGACGGATCGGTGGACACGGCGAGCTGTGCGGTTTCTGGCTCCCAATGCGCTGATGTGCCGTAAGCAAGCCGCACACTCAGCCAGAACAGGACAGCAGCTCCGCGACACACGATTACGTCGGCAGCGGTGCGGCCGGGATGGGTAAGAACCCCGCGGGCGGGAAAGAATATGCCTAGTGAGGACATCGCGGACTACCTGTCTTACTCGTCGCGGCCGGAGTAGCGGTCGTCAACCTGCCAGCGGACGCTGGTCACCGATGGCTCAAGGGATAGTCGGCTGACAGCAGCCTCCATCTGTTTGTCATCGCGTTGCTCGGCGGTCAGCGCCGCACATACCTCCACCAAGTTGACGGCGCCAGCGTTCCTGCTCTCAACCGACTGCAACGCAAAGTCAGTGCGGGACAGGTCCTGCACCAACAGGTTCCGCACGTGTGCTTCACTCTTATCTTGGGTAACGTCGCGGAACGTGTCCCTCGTCGGTGCCTCCCGCCCAGTGTCCGGCCGGCGGTCCACCACCCCACCCAACGGACGCAGCACCACGTTGACCACCACCACCACCACCGTCCCAGCCACCGCGCTCTCGTAGAGCCCGGCGCCAGCCAGCGAGCCCACCGCACCCGAGCTGCACATGGGGGAAGGAGGTTGCAGCCGGCGGACGGGCAGAACGTGTCCCAGGACCACTCCGGGGCCGGGAAACCGAATGCCGGGCAGGAGCTGCGCCGCACCCCTGGGCGGATCAGCGGTGCTCCCGGCGACTCCGTATGCAGGTAACAACACAAGCAACGCCGCACCTGCCGCCACGAGGGCGTTAGTACGCAACCCAGCCATCCGGGCGCGGTACTGGCGCTCGAACCCAATAAGTGTACCCAGCCCGACACCAGCGCCCAGGCGGAGGAGCATCTCCGCAATCTCCATTTACGTCCGCTCCTTTCTACCTGGTAGTAGCTAA